>JBDTJV010000267.1:0-3799 GCA_039935675.1 Ginsengibacter sp.
TTGATACTTTCCATGTGAACTGCATCAAAATATTTGGTGATGAATTCTTTACTGAGGTCTAATTTTTCACCTTTTAAAAAAGCTTTGGCAAGAATCTCATTCCAGCGATTTGTTTGTAAAATGGTAATATTATTCTCCCTTTTATATTCGCCTATTTTATTGGAGATTTTCATTCTTTGACCAAGGAGTGAAAATAATTCATCATCAACCTGGTTGATCTGTTCTCTTAATTTAGCCAATGCACTCACAAATTCTTTTTCGTCAGTATTTTCCAAACGCCATTTCAATCCAGAAAGCATTTCAGATAATTGTTCCGGTGTAATTTGTTGTTTTGCATCGCTCCAAGCTTTGTCAGGATCTATATGACTTTCAATCATCAGGCCACCAAAATCAAGATCAATACTTTTCTGTGCGACCTCGTGTAAACCAGTCCTGTTGCCGCATATATGCGATGGATCGCAAACGATAAGCATTTCGGGATACCTTCTTTTCATTTCGATTGGAAGATGCCACATCGGTGCATTTCTAAATTCCGTATTTCCGTAATTAGAAAAACCACGATGAATCATTCCTATATCCTTTATACCTACTTTTTGCAAACGCTCAATTCCACCTGACCACAATTCAAGGTCGGGATTGATTGGGTTTTTAATAAGAACAGGCACATCTACTCCCCGTAAAGCATCGCAAACTTCCTGCACGCTGAAAGGATTCACCGTTGTTCTTGCGCCAATCCACAAAATATCCACATCAAATTGTAAAGCCATTTCCACATGCTTTGCTGTAGCTACTTCAACAGCGATAGGAAGGCCCGAAACTTTCTTTGCCTGGGCAAGCCATGGTAAGCCTTTAACACCGATTCCCTCGAACATTCCTGGTTTGGTTCTGGGTTTCCAAATACCAGCGCGCAAAGCATCTACTTTACCTGTTTTAGCAAGCCTGGTAGCGGTTTCTACGACTTGATCCTCCGTTTCGGCGCTGCAAGGGCCACTGATTATAAGCGGGCGTTTATTCCAGACTTTTTGAATGGTTTCGTTCATTGTTTTTGTTTTTTATTGTTTTATTGTTTTATTATTTATAAAGACCGAATTTCAATTTACTACAACAATTCATTTCATGATCTACAGTAAACAAACATTTAATCAGGATTCTTAATCAGCATAATTTTTAATTGATCTAAACCTATTCTCATCATTTTAAAATCCTTTTTATTTTATTCGCGTTCTCCATTAATTCCATTAAATAATTCATATTTTCTTTCTCAAGACTTGCTTTAAATTTCCTTAACTGAGAAATATGTTCGTTCAAAACATCCAAAACATTTTCCCGGTTTTGCATAAAGATAGGCGCCCACATTGACGGATTACTTTTTGCCAACCTTACCGTACTTTCAAAACCACCGCCAGCCAATTGAAAGATCGCATCTTCTTCTTTTTCTTTTTCTAAAACAGTATTGGCCAATGCAAAAGAAGTAATGTGAGATATATGACTTACGTATGCCGCATGTACGTCATGATTTTCCGGATTCATATAGGTAATGTGCATTCCAAGTGATCTATAAATATTTTCTATCGTTGCCACTGCACCAGGATCGCTTTTTTCTTTTTCACAAATTACACAAGACCTATCTTTAAAAGCTTCTCTCACAGCAGCTTCAGGGCCGCTGTATTCGGTTCCCCACATTGGATGTGTTGCTACAAATCTTTTACGCATCGGATGATTTTCCAGTTCTTTACACAAAACATACTTGGTAGATCCTGCGTCCGCAACTATTTGCTTATCATTTATTAAATCCATGATTTGCTTCATCACTGGAATGGTTGCATCTACAGGAATGGCGACATAAATGAAATCACTTTGTTTAACCGCTTCATCCAAAGGCAAACCTTCATCAATGATTCCCAATTCCTTTGCTTTGTCGAGGCTTGCCTGGGTTCTGCTGACACCAATGATCTTTTTTGCAAATCCTTTATCTTTTAAAGCAAGTGCAAATGACCCGCTTATCAAACCAACTCCGACTATCGTTACTTTTTCAAACATCTGGAAATCGAATTTATTTTTTTATTCTTTTAATTGCTTCACTTAATTTTTCTTCAGTTGCACACAAACTCACCCGAATGTATTTTTCGCCGGCACTACCAAATATTCCACCCGGAGTAATAAACACATTTGAATCATTCAAAACCCGGTCGGTCAATTCAAATCCATCTTTAACATTATTAGGAATGGAAGCCCATACAAACAAACCGGCCTGGTTTTCATCATAAGTGCATTTCAACAGATCCAATAATTCGTAAACCTTTTTTCTCCTTTTTCTATACACATCATTTACTGAATCATACCAATCCTGGTCAAGCTCTAAAGCCCTGGCAGCAGCGAGTTGCAATGGAAGAAACATACCGCTGTCCATGTTGCTTTTAAATTTCAATACTTCATTAATTCTTTCTTTGGCACCACACAGCATTCCTACTCTCCATCCCGCCATGTTATGACTTTTGCTAAATGAATTCAGTTCAATCACTACTTCTTTGGCGCCTTCAAAACTTAATAAGCTCATTGGTTTATCGTTCAAAATAAAGCTATAAGGATTGTCGTGAACAATAAGAATCTGGTGCTTTTTTGCAAAAGAAATCAGTTCCTCAAACATTTCGTTTGTGGGTAACTGCCCGGTTGGCATTTGCGGATAATTCACAAACATCAGTTTTACATTTTGTAAATCGAGTTTTTCCAATTCTTCAAAATCAGGACACCAGTTCTTTTCTTTTGTTAACGTATATGCATGAACGTTAGCCCCCGCAATTGTTGATGCACTTTTATAAGTTGGATACCCGGGATTTGGAATCAGGACAATATCTCCCTCGTTAATGTACGTCATACAAATGTGCATGATACCTTCTTTACTTCCGATCAAAGGCAAAATTTCTGAATCAGGATTTAGGGAAACGTTATACCATTTCTGATACCATTTAGCAATAGCATTTCTAAGAACCGGGCTTCCTTTATAATTCTGATAACCATGCTGGTTAGGCTTTTCAGCCTCTTCCTCTAATACCTTTATTACACCAGGATGAGGCGGCAGATCAGGACTACCAATGCCAAGATTGATTACTTGTTTCCCTGCCTTATTCATCTCGTCAATCTGGCGCAGTTTGGTAGAAAAATAATATTCATCAATTCCTGCGAGTCTTTTCGAAATTGTCCCGATCGTTTTGTCAGTTGCTAACTTTTCCATTTTATTTAATTTTTAAGCGCGTGGCGTTTTACCATTTTTATAAACGCCATATACTTTTACATCGGCAGTAAACGGTTTTATTTTTTCCAAAACATTATCTAATTGTTCAATACTGGTAAATTCACAATCGGCATGAAAAGAATATTTCCAATCGCTACCAGGAATCGGCATCGATTGAAGTTTGCTAAGGTTCACACCTCCTTCTGAAATTTTAGTAAGCACTTTGGCCAGGCTTCCTTTGGAATGATCAGTTTCAAAAATCACAGATGCTTTATTTGCGTCATCTATCTTTGTGGCCAATTCTGCATTTTCCAAAACCCAAAAACGGGTATAATTATTTTTTTGAGTGTGAATATTTGGCGCAATCATATTTAATTCAAAAAGTTTGGCCGCCAATTCCCCTGCAATCGCTGCGATATGTTTGCTTTTGTGCTGATGCACCTGTTGAGCGCTTAAGGCAGTATCTTCGGTTTCAATTAATTTCCAGTTATATTTTTCCAGGTAATCCATGCATTGTAATAATGCCATCGGATGCGAATGTACCTCACGGATATCTTCAAGAGTTAC
>JBDTJV010000268.1:0-5484 GCA_039935675.1 Ginsengibacter sp.
CTGCAATTTCAGAAAGTACATAAGCCTTGCTCTTGTCAGCTCTTTCAAAAGATACCATACTAGTAATTTAATTTTGAGCGCATCAGCTAATATTTTAAAAATACAGTAAAGCAATAAATAGGAGTGACTTTTATTTTGATGAAAACGGAAACGTTAGCGCGCTCAATCTAACTAAATCAACATGGTGATTGCTTTGTAACCAAGGAATAAACCAAATACACACAACACCCATCCTAATACCCGGATGATAGAGTTTACTGTATTAATATTTATCCGGTGCCTGTTTTTATTTAGCAGAAAAGCCAGGTAAAAAAACCAGGCAATACTGCCAACCGAAAGAAAGAATGCGTAACATGCACTTAGCAACAAAGGAAAATGTTTTGGGAACTGCGTTGCAGATACAGATTCCTGTTTTTTAAATCTTGTTGAATCTATATGTAAATAAGAAAGTGTTTTGTTTCTTAATGCAGTGTCATCGCCCTTTTTGTTTAATGTTTGAAAACTAGTATCAACACTCTTATCAAGCCCTCCTGTATTAAATCCTAAAGCGGCAACTATCGAGAAAATTATAAATGAAGAAGAGAGCCATCCAAGAAATAAAGTAGGATTTAAAAAATTTAATAAGAAGCCTGTCCAGAAACCACTTCTTTCTTTTTTTACTTTTCCTGACAATTTATTTTTATCGTCAATGTGTTCAAGATTAACTTTGGTTTTTGAAATTTTAGACCCGAGATAGATTAAAAAAAAAGTTCCAACCAATAATATATAAGGTATAAAAGGCTTGTAGGCAGAATAGAATTTTGTGAGACCATACACGGCTGCAAATACATAAACAAAATCAGCAAAAGAAGCTCCCACGGTTGCCAGGTTGCAATACTTTATTCTTCCTTTAAGTGCATTCGAAGTTATTAAGATGCTGATGGGGCCTGCAATTGGCATTGAAAAAATGAAACCAACGAGTAAACCGACAATAGAAATTGTAATTAAACTGTCTAACAACGTATTTATTTTTAATGTTGATTTAAAAGTACATAACCAGGCGTTTAGATCGTGAAAGCGTCCGATCTTTTATATTTAATTCAATCACTGTTCTGATTCTTTTTCTTTTTTGCTTGAACAAAAAAGAAACAAAAAATTCAAGGACAACCCGATCGCTCCGCGCGTTTGTCCGGCCATCCCACCGTTACATCGTTATGAGCGTAGCAAATATCCAGACTCTTTAAGTATTTAGAACCCTAATCTTTCGTCAATAAAAACTGTCTACCACCCTACAATTTATTGCGAGTCAGAGATCAAGCTCTGATTTACTTTACGTCAAATGGTGAACTTTTCAACACGATGCTTTTGTAATTCAGATTGTCACGATCAAGGTGCGTAATTCATAAAAGTATTAGTCGTGAAGCCTCTAAATCTGCAGCAGTGTCTATCTCCATACAAATGTAATTAGTAGTATCCACGGTATAGATATTTGCTCCTTTATCTGCCAGTTCCTGGAAAGCAGCTTCATAAAATTGATTCACGTTTTTTTCAACAACGATTTTGCGTTCGATAATAGTAAATAATTCTTTCAACGTTTCTACTCCAAATTTTTCAATACCGATAGATTCGCCAATGGCATCCTGCAATTTCACTTCTTTGCCTATTTTAAGCACTCTTCCATTTTCACTGACTTTCACTTTTATTTCTTCATCCTGTACATCATGTCTTTTCAATGCAAGACAGCTTTCATATTCAGATGCAAGAAGCCTGGTAATTATTTCTTTATCGAAAATAATATCGCTGTCCATTAACAACATTTCATCTCCCGATAAATTTTCTTTTGTGAGCCACAACGAATAGATATTATTGGTGGAGCCGTACACTTCATTATAAATGTAGGTTACGTTTAAGTCCGGATATTTATTTGAAACAAAATGTTTAATCTTTTCTTCAAGATATCCTGTAACTATAATCACCTCATTAATATCATTGGCAATAATATTATCAATTGTAAGTTCAAGAATAGTTTTTTGGCCAACTTTCAACAAACATTTAGGAGTGTCATCTGTCAATGGCCTTAACCGGGAAGCAATTCCTGCTGCTAATATTACTGCTTTCATTTTTTATCTTTTTGGGATAAATGTTTTATCAATATTACGTTGAACAATCCAGGCTATAATCGCAATGACATTAAATACCCCGATTATCAACCAGAAATAAATATCAAACCTGTTGATAATGGAGCAAATTATAATGGCTGATATCTGTGCTGTTGGGCCAATATTAACCCAAACCCTTACTATCCTTTTATTTTTTTTATAGTATTCTTCCGGTGTTGCATTAAATAATTTTTTCCCTTGTTTTTTAGTTGTAAGTTTTTCCTGGAAAGCTGAATATTCAAAATATCGACTCAGGATCCACCTGTCAAGCCATTTATTTTTTTCGCCTTTAATCGTATGGTACTCTTCTCTTAAAGATTCCATGTCTTCTTCGAAGGTGCTTTTCTGTTGCAGTACATAATCCAAAAAACGGTTTCGGTAATAATCAACCATTATAGCTTGCATCACATTGCTGAGCGCTGCCAGCAATATTAACAACCACCAAAAACCATGGCTGTATCTATGATCCGGATGGCCAATTCCTAACCCAATAAAAACCGCTGCCGTAGAAAGATAATCTGCGATTCCATCAACGATTCTTCCGGTAGGTGTTCCATTCTTTTTCAGGCGGGCAAGCATTCCATCGCTGCAATCAACCACATTAAAAAACATGAAAAGGACAGCACCGTATATCATAGCGTTAGGTAACCCTATAGCATACACGCAGCCGGAGGCAAACCCAAAAAAGATGGCAATAATAGTAAGTTGGTTAGGTGTAATATTTGTACGGTAAACAATTTTTACCAATACAAATGCCAGTGGCCGGTAAAAAAGAGATCGAAGAACTCTTCAATCTCCCTCATCTTCAGCGATTTTTTATACTCCGTGTACCAACTCATTCTTCTGTACAGTTGTTTTACTTAAGAAAGATTTAATCATGCTGATCACCAACTCGTTTTGCTCCTGCGTACCAATAGTAATGCGCAAATGATTAAATAGACCATCTTCTGCCATAAACTTAACAATCAGGTTACGTTCGGTAAGATATTTTTTGAGGCTATCCTTAATTTCTACCGGAATTTTTACGAGGATAAAATTGGCATACGATTTATAGGCTTTAAATCCTTCCAGTTGATTAAAATGTTTTATATAAGTTTCCGTGTCTGCTATCATCTTATTGCGTATATCCTCATAATATTCTTTTGAATCCAATGCGGCGATAGCAATCTGTTCTGATAAGCGATTGTATCCTAAATACCGGGCGCTGAACATAGAAAACGCTGCATGATTATCGCCCATTAATACATAGCCAATTCTTATTCCGGCCAAACCATAATATTTAGAGAAAGTACGAATAATTAATACATTTGAAAACTCGTTGATAATATCTTTTAAATGGGAGTTGTCATAATTATAAAATAAGGCATACGCTTCATCAACAATAACCACAGCATCCTTCATCTTCCGCAATATCATTTTCAACTGGTCAACTTCAAGACGGTTACCTGTTGGGTTATTTGGAGAGCTGATTAAAACCAATTTAGGCTTTTGCTCTTCATAAATTCTAAGCATTCCTTCGATATCATAATAAAAAGAATGGTCCCCTTCTAAAATTGGATATTCAATTTTAATTCCCTCTTTTTCATCCGCAATTTTTTTATAGTACCACCAAGAGTAAGATGGTATCATTATTTTATCTCCCTTACCGATATAGCAATGTACAGCCTGTTTTAATATATCCTCACCTCCATATCCAAGCATTACATTTTTTTCAGGAACGCCAAAATCATGAGCCAGCCTTTCAGATAATACACTTTTAACACCCCGCGCAAAATCACGGGAATATTCACTCAGGTTTTTAAAATTATCTGCCGTTAATGCCTTGAAACAGTCAGGTGCAGGGCCATATTGATTTTCGTTCCTGTCAAGATAAATGATATTTTCTTCTTTGTGCATCATATAAATTCTATGTTTTATTGCTTATTACAGTTAATCTTATTTAAGGAAATTAAAATAAAAACTCAGCCTTCAAAGCTAATTATAAAAGATGTAAAAAAGATGTACGATCAACTTTTTAAAAGCCTCGTTTTGACGCAAGCGCCGCTTCTACCATTAATTAATTATCAACTGAAATTTAATTCACTTAATACTTTCGCGCGATTCTGCCGGAAATTACAGTAAGGCAACCTATCTGCCCACAAAGTAAGGCAAATTCGGGCTATTTTTTTGGGTGAAATTGAAAAGCAAAATGTTTCGATTGTGCTGTTATGTTACATAATTATCCAGTGAATGCTACTTCGCTTAATTATCATTATTCCTTTTGTGCAACGATGTAAACTTGTTGGTCACCCAGTTTATACACTTCCTTGGATGTCGAGCCAAATGTAGCAATTGTATTTAAACCATAAGATTTTAAAAGCCGCTTTACTTCGCCTAATGTAAATACATAATGCTTATAAGAATGCTCTTCCTTCTTACCTTCTTTTGTGTAAAGAAGATTGCTAACCAGGAAACTATTTTCAACATGATATACATTAGTTACTTCCATTGTTATATCTCCAAAAGTGTATGTTTTATTTTCTGAATAGTGTGCCAAATTTGGTAAAATGCTTTCAGCTATCATACCCGAATTAACAATAAACTTCGATCCGGTCTCAAGCGATGAAGAGACCTTTTCTACAAATAATTTCATTCTATCAAAGTTGAAATAACCAAAGCTGTTTCCCATACACACAGCGCCTGAAAATTTTTCATTTAATTGAACAGTAAGAATATCCGCCTGTATTACTTTGATATTTAGTCTTTCAGAATTTATCTTTTCGGTAAGACCTTGAATAAAAGTTGATGAGATGTCAATTCCTGTAACATTAAATCCTCTTTTAGCAAATCCAATAGCATGCCTTCCAAAACCACAAGGTATATCGAGTATATGTTGCCCTTGTGATAAATTGAATTCACTTAGCAAAAAATCAACCTCTTGCTTTGTTACCTCACCAGGAATTGCCTTTTCCCAAAAATCACAGTTTATTCCCTGGAAAAAATCTTCATACCAATTATCACTAACTTCATTTGCCATAATTTTTCAATTGATTATAATATTTCGCGCACTTCAACCGGATATTAAAAATACAGTAAAGGAATAAATAGGGGTGATTTTTATTTTGGTGAATATGATAATACAATTGAACGATTGCTATATTAATTCAACTGCCACTCTTTCGCCGATTGGGTATAGGTTAACCTTTCAGCCAGCCTGTAATCATGTATATATTATTATTGGTTTACCAGGAAATGAACTATCTGGCATGCATTTCCTTTGCTGTCGGCATTTTTATCTTTTGCAATCCTTAATCGCAAAACATGTTTTTTATTTGTCAAATTCTCAGAAAAAAGTACATACCAGGGG
>JBDTJV010000269.1:0-2801 GCA_039935675.1 Ginsengibacter sp.
CTGGGCTTTTTCTCACATTTTTTCAAAAAACCTTTTGGTGTTTCCTTCTTCTGTACCTGCTTTATAGTAGGTTCTGAAAAATTCATCTGCTGATAAAGTACCACTTCCTTTTATTGCAAAAAATATAAGCAGTACAAGTGTGATCACAGAGAGTACTATTTCAAAAGTATCATCTAATCTACTTGTGTTGATAAAAAATATTGCGATCAAAAGGATGGGAATTTGAACTATGCATGACGTTCTCGTAAAAAGACCACAGGTAATAAACAATCCACACAAAAGGCTCAGATACGCTACGATGAAAGAAATTGCATCGTGATATTGAGTAAAAAATCCGATACCAGAGCGATCAATTAGTGTTCTTAATAATTCTGTATCACGGATAAAAACGATCCCTTTCCAAAAAAGAATTATTCCCAGGATAATTCTTAATAAAACATACCATGCAGGTTGTTTTATACTCGTCTTTTCAGTAACTGGAGTTTCAAGCATACAAAAAAGTTTAAGATGAAAAAAATTATTTTTAAACCAAAATAAAGTTAAGCAAATTAAACTTAGCAGTAATTTGCAGACGCTTCAAAGTAAAATAAGACCAATGAGTAAAAATTACCAGGTTTTTTTATTAATTCTTCTTCCTTTTTTGATTTCATGTGCGGTTAGCCGTCATTCAAAAAATGAAGGTGCAATTAATCAGCTGACGTTTTTAAGCCAATATTCTGTTCCCTATAATCAGCAATTCGAAAAAACGACCATTGGCGGCCTTTCAGGGATCGATTATAATCCCGTAAAAGAGGAATATTATTTTATTTCCGATGACCGGTCGCAGTTTAACCCAGCAAGATTTTATAAAGCTTCCATTTCTATCCATCACGATAAAATAGACAGCGTTATTTTTTTGCAAACCATTTTTTTGAAAGATGCAAAGGGAAATTTTTATCCCAATTCAAATAAGGATCCAGGACATGCGCCTGATCCGGAAGCTTTAAGGTTTGATGCAAAGAATCAAACCTTTATCTGGAGTAGCGAAGGTGAAAGAATTGTTGATCCCCAAAAAGCGATTCTGGAAAATCCGGCGGTGACCGAGATAAATAAAGATGGTCAATACATAGATACTTTTCAATTGCCTTATCAAACGGTTATGAGCGCTAAAGATTTTGGACCCAGGCAAAACGGCGTTTTCGAGGGGTTAACTTTCACGAATGATTATCGCAATCTTTTTGTCAGCGTTGAAGAACCATTGCACCAGGATGGTCCCCGCGCGGGCACAGGCGATTCCACAGGAATTGTACGTTTTATAAAATGGGATATCGCCTCTAAAAAACCGTTGGCTCAATATGCTTACAAAATAGATCCTGTTGCGTATCCGCCAATCACTCCTTCGGCTTTTAAAATAAATGGGATCTCTGATATTTTATCAATAGGAAAAAATAAATTCCTGGTGATAGAGCGCTCCTATTCTACCGGCAGATTAGCCTGTACCATAAAAATATTTCTTGCTGATGTTGAACATGCGGAAAACATAGCCGGCGTATCATCTTTAAAAAATAAGCCCGATGTCAAAATGATTTCTAAAAGGCTTCTTTTGAATATGGATAACCTCGGGTTTTATATTGATAATATTGAAGGAGTAACTTTTGGCCCCACACTTTCTAATGGTAAAAGATCGCTCCTTTTTATAGCAGATAACAACTTTAATTCTTTGGAAAAAAGTCAATTTTTATTGTTTGAAATTGACTAAAAATATAAATCAGGATTATTTGTTTGTTTACTATAAAAGCAATCGACAATAAATTATTTTGCTCTCTTTTCCTTTGAACCTGAAGGTTTATCCAAAACAGTAAGATCGATTAATCTTTTTTGTAATCAGTATCTCTTCGAACCAATCTCACTATTTCACCACTCTGCATAAGTGGATTTAGGAAAAGGAATAATTTAAACTCATTTTCCTGAAGAAGGAGGAGGCATCGGAGGCCTGTTGTCTTCCATCTTTTTCATTGGCGGTTTATTTTCCGGATGAGGATCGCCATGGTGACAGGTATAACATGTAACGTATTTTAGCATATAACTTACAGCGGAAGTATCAGTAGAAGGAGCCAATTTGCCACTATCCATGCTTTCGGCGATCTGCTGAAAATGATTTTTATTAATGTCAATAGTCATCAACATCATTTTCCGTGCAATTTGTTTTTCGGGTTTGTCGTCTTTTGCGAATTCCATTCTTCCCGCCTGCTCGTCTCTTACATGACAATAACTACATTTTACACCAAGAGAAGCAGTGAAATGGTGCATAACACTATCAAGCCCATCTTTGGAAATATCTTTTGGAAGAATCTGCAAATTAGTAAAACGTGGCTGGTTCGAAGTAGTAAATGCCTGGAAAGCAAATACACAAATCAAACAAGCACAAATAATAAAGCTACTTTTTTTCATAATTACAAGTTTTCATTGTCGAAAGTATTGAAAAATAATTATCAATTCCCAAAAATATTTTTTAAAGAGCTATAAGTTTTTAACATTTTTCATTTAATGTGAATAAGTAAATTAGTAAATGATGTAATTGGTTTTTTATATTTACTTAATCATAAACCACTTTTTTTAACCTCGAAAAATTACCCATTTGACAGAGACAATTATTAACCTGGATACTGTTAATCCCATTGAATTCTTTGGGGTTAACAATGGAAAATTGGATATTTTGAAAAAGAAATTTCCTCGCTTAAAAATTCTCAGCCGTGGCACTCAATTAAAATTAAGTGGCGCTCCTGAACAGATTGAAAATGCAAGAGATAAAATAAATCTTG
>JBDTJV010000270.1:0-4015 GCA_039935675.1 Ginsengibacter sp.
CCGGATAAAAAAGGTTTTCAAAAAAGAAAGATTTTTATTGAACAGGAAGATATGGATATCGTAAAAAAACAACTAACAGAAGTTTGGAACAAGATACAGGCAAGAGATTTTTATACAGGCTGTGGAAAAGAAGATTGTAACTGGTGCAATTTTGTAAAAGAAAATAAATTGCATATCGCACTTCACGACATTATTGAAGAGGAACAGGAGTTTTAAAAATTATTTAGGAACCAGAAAAACCAATATCGCTGTAAAGCCATTAAGTTTGCTTTTTTTCAAATGAAGATTCACCATTCAATACTTATTTTATTAGCAGTCGCCTTCTGTTACATGGTTAGTATTACAGGGAGCGGTTGTGCCCAAATAGGAATGCCGACGGGCGGTCCGAGGGATACGATTCCGCCGGTTCTTATGAATGCGACTCCGCCAAACAAGACACTGAAATTTCAAGGGAATAAGATCGTGTTTACGTTTGATGAATACGTTCATTTGCAGGATGTACAAAAAGACCTGGTTGTATCTCCGGTACCAAAAACTATCCCGAACATCACTTCCAAACTGAAAACTGTTTCTATCAAAATCCGCGACACATTACAACCCAATACAACTTATAGCTTTCAATTTGGCAATTCAATCCAGGATATCGATGAAAATAATCCTATTCATAATTTCACGTACGTTTTTTCCACCGGGACTTATATTGATTCCCTAACGTTTGATGGCAAAGTGGAATTGGCTGAAACAGGAAGGCCGGATAGTACTTTAATTGTAATGCTTTATAGTAATCTTGGAGATTCTGCTGTTTACAAAGAAAAACCAAGATATATAGCGACATTGGATTCATTAGGAAGATTTAAGTTCAGGTATCTCGCGGCAGGAACCTATAATGTATTCGCGTTGGGAGACGAAGGCGGCCAAAAAATGTATAATAATCCATCAGAGATTTTTGCCTTTGCAGATAGTCCCGTTGTCATAAATTCTTCTGTAAAGCCTTTGGATTTATTTGCTTATGCCCAGGAAAAAAATGTAAAGTCCGTTTCTAATTCTGCTGCAACTAATAAAAAAAACCCGGAAAAATTATTAAAATTCAATACTTCGGCAGAATCGCAATCGCAGGATTTGCTATCGCCACTTACATTGACTTTTAGCGTTCCACTTCGCCATTTTGATTCGGCAAAAATCAGGCTTACAGATACATTATTTCAACCAAAACCAGCTTCCATATATCTTGACTCTACCAATAAAATAATTACAGTAAAAACTTCCTGGACAGAAGATTCCTATTACAGATTGCTGATTGCAAAAGATTTTGCAGTTGATACGTTACAAGATACTTTAGCAAAAGCAGACACTGTAAAGTTCAAAACCAAAAAAGAAAACGAATACGGAAGTATACAATTGAATTTTAAAAATTTAGAGAAGTTCCAGCATCCCGTTTTACAATTTGTGCAGAATAACCTGGTCGTGGATTCTTTTAAGCTTACATCTGCCACATTTCTTCAAAAATTATTTGTACCAGGCGATTTCGAATTGCGCATATTAGATGATGAAAATCAAAATGGGAAATGGGATCCGGGTAATTATCATGATCGAAAACAACCTGAAAAAGTGATTTATATCCATAAAAAGATTAATATACGATCTGACTGGGATAATGAGTATGATATCATTCTTTAGAAATTCGGGTAGATACAGAAAATAAAAATTCGAATTAAATGCTCGTTTACTGAATGGGCAACCGGTTTTCTTACCAAATTTCTCCGAATTACACTGCTTTTAGGCAATTGAATTCCGATATTGGTAAATCACAAAAAATGCATGGCATTTTGTTTTCCTATCTCAATCACTATCTTTGCACCCGTTTAAAAAAAAATGCGATGAAGCCCTTACACATGGTTGATTTAAAGCAGCAGTACCTTAATATAAAGGAACAGGTAGATGCAGCGATTGCAGGCGTTTTGGACAGTACTATTTTCATTGGTGGACCACAAGTTGCTGATTTTTCAAAAAAACTGGCTGATTACCTGGGAGTTAAGCACGTAATACCTTGCGCCAATGGAACTGATGCTTTGCAAATAGCAATGATGGCACTCGATTTACAGCCCGAAGATGAGGTGATAACACCATCTTTTACTTATGTGGCTACTACTGAAGTGATTGCATTACTAAAATTGAAGCCGGTTTTTGTTGAAGTAGATCCTAAAACATTTTGTGTAGATCCCGCAGCAATCAAAAAAGCAATCACGCCAAAAACAAAAGCAATTGTCCCTGTTCATTTATATGGGCAGGCTTGTAATATGGAGGAAATTATGCCGATAGCAAAGGAGCATAATTTATTTGTAATTGAAGATAATGCCCAGGCGATTGGCAGTGATTATACATTTAAGGACGGGTCAGTTAAAAAAACAGGAAGTATCGGCGATATTGGCTGTACATCATTTTTCCCAAGTAAAAACCTGGGATGTTACGGAGATGGCGGGGCTATTTGCACTAATGACGATGAGCTTGCAGAAAAATTAAAAATGATCGCCAATCATGGGCAAAAAACAAGGTATTACCATGAAATGGTTGGTTGCAATTCCAGGTTAGATGCTTTGCAGGCTGCAATATTAAATATCAAATTACCGTTATTGGATACATATATTGATGCAAGGATAAAGGTGGCTGATTTCTATGACAAGGCATTTGTGGATAATCCAAAGATTCAAACTCCTTTTCGCTCTGATTTTTGCAAGCATGTTTTTCATCAATATACATTGATCCTTCACGATGTGGATCGTGATGGGCTGGTAGCATTTTTGGCAGATAATAATGTGCCCTCAATGATTTATTACCCGGTGCCGGCACATAAACAAAAGATGTTTGCCGCTTTTGGTGGCGCAGACTATGATTTAGAAAAAACAGATTGGTTAACACATAGGGTTGTGTCGTTACCAATTCATACAGAAATGGATGAGGAACAATTAAATTTTATTACCTCTAAAGTTTTAGAGTACGTAAACAGGCCGTAAATGAATATTGCAGTCATAGGAACAGGGTATGTAGGGTTAGTAACAGGGACCTGCTTTGCGGAAACAGGTAATATGGTTACCTGTGTAGATATTGATGAACAAAAAGTAAAAAAATTATCATCCGGCCAGATCACCATTTTTGAGCCGGGACTTGAAAAACTTTTTGAAAGAAACGGGAAAGAAGGAAGATTGAAATTTACCACTTCGCTGGCAGATGGGATCAAAAATGCAAAGGTTATTTTTCTTGCATTGCCAACGCCACCCGATGGTGATGGTTTTGCCGATTTAAAATATGTATTGGATGTGGCTGAAAAAATAGGAAAGCTTTTGAAAAAAGGTTCTTATAAAATTATTATTGATAAAAGTACGGTTCCCGTTGGAACAGCAGATAAAGTGAACGAGGTCATTATAAAAAGCGCTGCCGAAGCTGGAATTGAAAATGCTGAAAAACTTTTTGATGTAGTAAGCAACCCGGAATTCTTACGGGAAGGTGTTGCTGTGGAAGATTTCATGAAACCGGATCGCGTAGTGATTGGTACCTCTTCTCAAAAAGCGAAAAAAACTTTAGGAGAATTGTATGCACCCTTTGTTCGGCAGGGAAACCCGGTAATTTATATGGATGAAAGATCGGCAGAACTCACAAAATATGCAGCTAATTCATTCCTGGCTACAAAAATTTCATTTATGAATGAGATCGCCCAGCTGTGCGAAAAGCTCGGAGCGGATGTAGATATGGTAAGAAAAGGAATGGGTACTGATGACAGAATTGGCAGAAGATTTTTATTTTCCGGAATTGGTTATGGAGGCAGCTGCTTCCCAAAAGATGTACAGGCTTTATCAAAATCATCGCAGAAAGTAGATTACGAATTTAAAATTCTGGAAGCGGTCATGAAGGTAAACGAAAATCAGAAAGTTCATCTTTTGCCAAAAATAAAATCGTATTTCAAAAATGATTTGAAGGGGAAAAGAATCGCTTTATGGGGATTGGCTTTCAAACCCAATAC
>JBDTJV010000271.1:0-3091 GCA_039935675.1 Ginsengibacter sp.
TTATCCTGTCTGCTTCAGGTTTATACATTTTATCTCCAGGTTTTACGTCGAATGCTTTATACCAGCTGTCCATGTTGCTGATCGGTGCGTTACACCTGTACATTCCCGGCGAATGTGGATCTGTGAGGAGCAACTGGCTTGCAAATTCCGGAAGAGTATTGGAACGCCAAACCTGTGCCCAGCTTAGAAAGAAGCGCTGGTCAGGAGTGAAGCCATCTATCTTTTTATCGCTCATTCCTTCGGGTGTTTTCTTAAAAGCCTCGTAGGCAATGTTTAATCCACCAAGATCGGCCAGGTTTTCTCCGAGGGTGAGTTTTCCGTTTACGTGAAGAGAATCATTCACCGTGAAAGCGTCATATTGATTGACTACTTTTTGAGCAAGGGCATTGAATTTATCAGCATCTTGTTTTGTCCACCAATCTTTCAGATTTCCGTTGGCATCAAATTGACGTCCCTGGTCGTCAAATCCATGAGTCATCTCGTGGCCGATTACAGCAGCCGCTCCTCCATAATTGATCGCGTCATCAGCACCAAAATCATAGAACGGGTATTGTAAAATGCCTGCAGGAAAAGCGATTTCGTTGTTGGCAGGATTGTAATAGGCATTGATCGTTGGAGGTGTCATGCCCCACACGGTTTTGTCCACCGGGTTTCCCATGTGGTTTACCATTTTGTTATAACGGAATTGGGCAATACTTTTTCCATTTCCAAAATAATCATCTCTGTGGATTACCACGTCGGGATACGTTTCCCATTTGTCAGGAAAACCAATTTTATTTACGATCGCATGAAGCTTTATGAGTGCTTGTTTTTTCGTAGAATCACTCATCCAGGTAAGCCTTTGAATTCTGTCGGCAAAAGTTTGCTGCACATTTTTTACCAATGCCAGCATTCTTTGTTTGGAAGCTTCTGTGAAATATTTTGCTACATACAATTGTCCGATCAATTCGCCTAAAGATCTGTCAAGTGTTGCTGTCATCGTTTGCCACCTCGGAGTGATTTCCTTTTGGCCACTCAGCACTTTATTAAATTCAAATTCCCTGTTTACGAAAGCAGAACTTAGCATCGGCGCAGACGATTTGATTACCTGCCATTCAAGGTAAGATTTCCAGGTATCTAAAGGAACTGCTGTAAATAAAGCATCAGCGCCTTTGATGAAATCAGGATTATTTACAATTAAACTATCTGCCTTTGGCACCTTCATGGTTTCCAGAAGACTTTTCCAATCCATTCCCGGAGTTTCTTTGCTGAAATCTTCAAGGGAGAATTTGTGATAGGTTTTTTGCGGATCTCTCATTTCTACCCGGCTCAATTGCAACTTGGCCAAACCTTTTTCCAGGTCTAGAATCGATTGAGCTTTTTTCGCAGCTTCCGCATCGTCGGTGCCCGTCATTTTAAACATATCGGTCATGAAGCTCAGGTAAGCAGCGCGGATCTTCTTTGATCTTTGATCATTTTTTAAATAATAATCTCGGTCGGGGAGGGTAGTGCCACCTTGCGAAAGTTGAGGAATATATTGATTTACATTTTTATCATCTTGTGATACAAAAAAGCCGAACAGTGGACTGCCATATCCAATTGTCCTGATCGATGCGATCTCATTTAAAGCTTGTTGCTTATCACTGATAGCCGCCAGTTTTTGCAGTTCAGGCTTAATCGGATCATAACCCAGTTTATCGATAGCGAGGGTATCCATTCCACTCGCGTAAAAATCCCCAACCCGTTGGTAAATGGAATCTTTAGATGGATCAGCAGCAGCAGCTTCTGCAAGTTGTCTTAACCTTTCGGAACTGTTAAGCCTCAACACATCAAAACTTCCCCAGCGGGTTTTGGAAGGAGGGACGGGATTATTTTTGATCCAGTCTCCATTGGCATATAAATAAAAATTATCGCCCGGTTTAACGCTAAGATCCATATTAGAGCGGTCGATATACTCTCTATGGACTTCTTTTGTTTTTTTTTGTGCATTCGTCTGGTTGACAGTCAGCAACATCAAGAAGGCAAAGATGGAAACAATGGTTATTTTCATGTAAAATTTTTTGGCAAAATTAGTTACAAATCAGTTGCGAAACAGGAAGGAATTGATGAATGGTAAGACTTTTGCACTGGTTCATTGAAAAGTTGTATTTTACTAAAAAAGAAGATAATCTTTATGATATTTCATTGAATAAAACTTTTACTATCCCCATCTTTTTTACAAAAATCTAAAAATGATCATTATGAAGTCACGCCGTGAATTTATCCAAAAAATAACCGTCGCAACCATTGCATTTCCATTTATTAAAAATGCCATTGCCGCTACTAAAAGTTTTCCAGCTAAAAGCGGAGAAAGTCCAATGCTTCGGGTTGCCATTATGGGCCTGGGCGGATACGGAACGAGAGTAGCAGAAGCGATGCAACAATGTACAAAAGCGAAGCTGGTAGGCGTTATCAGTGGAACTCCTTCTAAAATAAAAGCGTGGCAAAGCAAATACAATATTCCCGACCAAAATTGTTACAACTATGAAAATTTTGATGCCATAAAAAACAATCCAAATATTGATGCAGTTTATGTGATCACTCCTAATGGCCTTCATCATGATGAAGTGATTCGTGTAGCTCGCGCAGGAAAAAATGTGATCTGTGAGAAACCGATGGCCATCAATGCACAACAGGCCCTGGAGATGATTGATGCCTGCAAAAAAGCAAATGTAAAATTGCTTGTTGGGTATAGATTACATTTTGAACCACATACCGTAAAGATTATTAAAATGAGACAGGATGGCGAGTTTGGTAAAATCCTTTTCTTCCAGGGATTAAGCGGGTTTACCATAGGCGATCCTACTCAGTGGAGACTTAATAAAAGTCTTTCAGGAGGAGGTTCTATGATGGATATTGGGATTTATTCAGTGAATGGCGCCCGGTATATGGTCGGCGAAGATCCTGTGTGGGTTACAGCGCAGGAAACAAAAAATGACCCGGTAAAATTTAAAGAAGGTGTTGATGAAACGATGCTTTTTCAATTTGGTTTTCCTTCCGGTGCGGTGGCTTCCTGCCTGTCAACTTATAGCATGAATAACCTGGATCGGTTTTTTCTCAATGGCACCAATGG
>JBDTJV010000272.1:0-4334 GCA_039935675.1 Ginsengibacter sp.
ATCGCCAGGATAAGCCCTGTCAGGGTTTTAATAGTTCCATCAACATACACCTACCAACCTGTTGAAAAGGCTGTAGTTCCTTTTCAGTTTAATACAGTTCACGCTCTCGACAAGCTAAACCGGCTGCATGCTTCCCCACAATGGAAGGACGTGAAATTATTCGTATTGAATGTTGACTCGAAACCACGGAATTTGAACCAGGATGAATTTTTTATAGAAAGTGAAACCAGTTTACACAATTATTTAAAAAACTTTAACCACGAAATTTATTACGAAGCCAATAAAAGCGTGATAAATGGCATTTTGCAATTTGAAAAAATGAAAGAGGTTCAGTTATTGATCGCCCTTCCGGGCGTGCATAGTTTTTTATATTCACTAACCCATAAAAGCGTTTCTGAGGCATTGTACAAAAAATGCCATATCCCCGTGCTAATCCTGAAATAGGCAATAGTAAAAGAATAAATAATCGGAGTTTCTATTTTCGATTTAAATGTTTATACCATTTCTATTTTCGACTCATTATGTCATACACTTCTTTTAGTTCATAATCAGGGCATGCGCCAGATCTGGATGCCACAAATGCACCAAGCCCACTTGCAAAATCAAGCGCTTCTGCAGGCTGCGCATTTTCGATCAGTTTAGAAATAAATGCCGCCAGGAAAGCATCGCCACTTCCCACTGTATCTGCGACTTCCACTTTATAACCTCTATGGTAATAGAATTTGTCATTCATAAAAAGAACGGCTCCTTCCCCACCCTTTGTTACAATAATTGTATCGATTGAAAATTTTTCTTTCAGCCATTTGATACGATCTTCATCATTTACAAATATTTTGAACCAACCGGAGATCAGGTGTAATTCTGCTAAATTTAGTTTTAGAATATCTGCTTTGGCAAGCAATTCTTCCACAATCTCCCGGGTGTAATGAGGTGGTCTTAAATTAATATCCAATACTTTTTTATTGGCGATTTCCAGGCATTGAAATAAGGTATTCTTTGAATCGCTGTTCCTGGTAACAAGGCTGCCAAAAACAAAAAAATCAGCGGAAGAAACCAGGTTTCCCATCTTGCTGTCCCATTCTATAAAATCCCACGCCACCGGTTGAAGAATTTCATAACTCACTTCATGATTATCCATGATTTTAGCCAAAACTTTACCAGTCGGATTTTCATTATCAGTTTGAAAAAAACCGGTGTGAATCTTTTTCAATTCAAAAATATTTTTTAATTCTTCCCCCAAATCATCCTTTCCTATTCGGGAAATAACGGCGGGATTTTTACCTAGTTTTTGCAAATGGCAGGCAACATTTACAGGAGCGCCACCAGGAAGCTTTCCGCCAGGCAAAAAATCCCAAAGTGTTTCTCCAAAACAAACGACGGGGAAATTATCTTTTGATTCAGACATAAAATATTTTTTGACAAAATATACTATTTTTCAAAGACAAAGAGTTTTCTTTTTTCAGTGAAGAAGGGAAATTCTAAATAAGAATTGCGATTATTTGTTGGTTTACTATCTCATAAACTGTAGAACGACTGTTAATTTTAAAATACTGATTAAGCAATAGTAATTACGAACTCAAAACTAAAAACTACAAACTATTTACCGAACTTTGCTACCAGCGATGGCGATGCAAAAAGACAACAGGATCACAAGATATTTCAAAGAACAAAAAGCCTTATTCTACAGGAATTACCGGCTTTTTATGGTAGGCCAGAGTCTTTCACTCGTAGGCACCTGGATTCAGCGAATGGCCATGATGTGGCTGGTTTACCAACTTACTCATTCTGCATTTTTATTGGGTGTTGTCGGGTTTTGTGAACAGGTTCCTATTTTCCTGATCGCTCCATTTGCAGGAGTTTATGCAGATAAATGGGACAAACATAAAGCGCTTTGCCGGATAGAAGCATTCGCCTCTTTGCAGGCTTTTATACTGGGACTGCTTACACTTTTTAATGTAGTTCAGATCTGGCATATAATAGCGCTCAGTCTTTGTCTGGGAGTCATCAATGCTTTCGAAGTGCCCATGCGCCAATCTTTCGTGGTAGAGATGGTCGAAAGAGATAAGGCATCCCTTTCCAATGCGATAGCTTTGAATTCTACTATATTTAATTTATCCCGCCTGGTAGGCCCTTCTGTTGCCGGCATTCTTATCAGCGCGGTTGGCGAAGGATGGTGTTTTATGGCAAACGCCCTAAGTTATGCAATCGTATTGATCAGTTTGCTCATGATGAATATACCTAAAACAGCTGTTAAAGAAATTACCGAAACAAATGTGGTAAAAAGGTTAAAGGAAGGAATTGAATATATCAAAAAAAATGACCTGATGAAGTCACTCTTAATTTTATTGGCGGTAGTCAGTTTTTCCAATGCTTCTTTACGGACCCTAGCGCCGATCTTTGCAAAAGATGTTTTGAAAGGAGGCGCCAGTACTTTAGGCTTCCTGATGAGCGCAGCAGGAGTTGGCGCTATTTGTGGCGCACTATTTCTTACTAAAAGGAAATCTACAGCGCTTCTGAAAAAGATCGTTTCATTCACAGGAATTTTGTTAGGAGTTGGAATGATCTGCTTCGCCATTTCGCGTTCGTTGCCTCTTTCATTGATCTTTATTGCCATTGCCGGTCTCGGCCAAATGATGCATACCGCTTGTACCAACACTTTGCTTCAGCTTCAAGTTGACGATGATAAGAGAGGACGGGTGATGAGTTTTTATACAGTATGCCTGCAGGGAACGATGCCTTTTGGAAGCCTCCTTGCCGGTGCGATCGCGGGTGTTATCGGCGGCCCATGGGCGGTAGCGATAATGGGTAGTATGTGTCTTGTGGCCACTCTTTTCTTAAGGGAGAAAAATGTACATTCAAGAATAAAAAAAATCAAGCAAGCAAGAGAAGCTTTGGCATCACATCAGTGAACATTTAATCACAATTATTTTAATTAAAAGCCCACATTTACTTTCCCGCAAATTATAAACTCCGATTATTCCTTCCTTTACTACAGTATTTGCAATATTTCATTCTTATCAATATAACTCATCGGGAACCGTTGCAAGCCTATAAACCAATCGTTACCATTATTAATTCTGAAATTATAACAGTCATGTATAAACGAATTTAATTTTTCGGGGAGAAAAAAAGTTAAATGCAATTCAAATCCGATAATTATCGGATGTTGCACGCCAACCGAAATTGCAATTATACATACACCATTGCCAAAAGCGAGGTTGCCAAACCAAGAACATTTTACCGGAGTCAATATAAATTTTGAACTCTGAACTAAACCTTCCGGGTTTTAGATCCCGCGGTGAATGCCCCCCCATTTTGCGCTAAGAGAGAGCAAGATGAAATTGGCGCAACATATTAAAATACATCTAAAAAGTTTCTGCCCTTTTATTGGAAAAATTTTTTAAATTTATTAAACTAATAAAACACCGGATTTATTAGTTGTATTGCTTTTCAAATTCCTTTTATTTTTTTATGTTAAAAATTAATTATGGCAGAAAAAAATCCATCTTCCAGGCGAAATTTTCTAAAGCAAATTACGGGCACTTCCCTTGCCATTGCGGCTTCGCCACTGGCATCGTTGGCTTATAAAGAAAAAACAGAACAACGTATTCTTCATTATGAAAAAAGAATATCGGCGAACGACCGTATAAATGTCGCAGTGATTGGAATGGGAATAATGGGAAATAATGATACCAGCACTACTTTAAAAGTGCCTGGTGTGCAATTAGTGGCCGCCTGCGATTTGTATACCGGCAGGCTTCAGCGTGCAAAAGAAGTACACGGAAATGACCTTTATACCACCAATGATTATCGTAAAATTCTCGACCGAAAAGATATTGATGCGGTGATCATTGCCACCTGTGATCAATGGCATGCCCGCATCAGCAAGGATACTCTTTTAAAAGGCAAGCATGTTTATTGCGAAAAACCAATGGTGCATTATATAAGCGAAGGCGCCGGAGTGATCAATGCGCAAAAAGCCAGTAACAAAACCATGCAGATCGGCAGCCAGCGCGTAAGCAGCATTGTGTATGCCAAGGCACATGAATTATACAGATCCGGGGAGATTGGAAAATTAAATATGGTGAATGCGGTTTATGACAGGCAAAGTGCCAATGGAGCGTGGGAATATACGATGCCCACAGACGGTTCGCCGGAAACGGTTGATTGGGACAGGTATATAGAAGGCATGCAAAAAATTCCTTATGATCCTAAAAAGTTTTTTTGGTGGCGCAATTATAAGGAGTTTGGGACAGGCGTAGCAGGTGATCTTTTTGTCCATTTGATTTCGGGAACGCACGTGATCACCGACGCCAAAGGACCTGAATCTATAT
>JBDTJV010000273.1:0-6772 GCA_039935675.1 Ginsengibacter sp.
AAAGGTGTTGCTTTTCTTTGGAAGGACAGCGACAACACGTGTCCAGCAACGTTATAAAAAGCTCGTTTGTATGCTAATAATAAAACAAAGACAAAAAATGATTTTTTTCTAAACTCAACTATATTTGGTTAAACTTTCGTTTTAATTTCGATTGTAGAAAAAAATCCAGGTGAAAAAATCTATTGATTTACCTACAAAATATCAATTTCTATCCGGAGGTGGAAGAATGGGCGAACTCATTCGGTCAAAGGATTGGAGTAAAACACCATTGGGTGATCCCGAAAATTGGCCTCAAAGTTTACGCACCATGGTTTCTGTTATGCTTGAGAATCCATTTGGAATGTATATAGCTTGGGGAAAAGAATATACCCAAATTTATAACGATGGTTATCGCCCCATATTAGGGGCCACAAAACATCCGCAGGCGCTTGGAATAAGTACCAGAGAAACCTTTTCAGAGATTTGGCATATTATTGAATCTATGTTTGATGGCGTAATGAATGGAGTGCCAGTCGGCTTTCCGGATTTTATGTTGCCTCTTGAGAGAAATGGATTCACCGAAAATTGCTATTTCGATTTTGCTTACAGTCCTATAAGAAAAGAAGACGGAGAAGTTGGCGGAGTATTGGTTACCGTAATTGAAACTACTGATAAAAAGAAAGCCCTGGATGACTTAAAAGAAAGTGAGGAACGGCTTCATAAGAAGAAGGATGAACTGGAAAATGCTCTGAATGAAATAAAGCTTTTTAAATTTATGGCAGATAATGCTGGTGACCCTTTTATTCTTATGAGGCAAGATGGCAGTTTTGAATATCTTAATAACATTGCTATTAAAAGGTTGGGGTATTCAAGAGAAGAAATAGAACACATAGGAGTTCAGGATATTCACCCTGATTTAGACAGTGATAAATTAAAAGAGCTTTTTTTAAGCGCTCAAAGCAATACGATTCGCCCATTTGAGACCTTACAAAAGAATAAAAAAGGTAAATTATATCCTGTCGAAATAAGTTTGGGCAGTTTGCAAGTTGAAGACAAACCTTTGATGTTTGCTATAGCGCGTGATATTACTGTAAGAAAAAAAGCAGAAAAAGAAATTATTGACGCCTCCCTGAAAATTGAAGAAAGCGAAAAGCGTTTCCGCGATTCGGTTCAGCAGGCGCCACTTAGTATTGCTATTTTAAGGGGCCCTGATTTTATTGTAGAACTCGCCAATGATGCCTATATGCTGCTTGTTGATAGAACTTCAGAACAGTTAATCGGCCGCCCAATTTTAGAAGCATTGCCGGAAGTGAAAGAAGTAATAGATCCCTTATTTAAGGAGGTGATTCGAACAGAAATACCTTTCCATGGCAACGAATTTTTAATTCCGATAAAAAGGATGGGGAAATTGGAGCATGGATATTTCAACTTTGTTTATCATCCTTTAAAAGATGAAGGTGGTAAAATCTCCGGCATCATGGTAGTGGCTATGGAGGTTACAAACACTGTAATAGCAAAACATTTACTGGAGGAAAGTGAAAAGCATTTTCGTAATATGGTAATGCAATCGCCTATACCAATGACAATATTGAGAGGTAACAAATATATAATTGAATCGGCTAACAGAGTAATGCTTGAAATTGTGTGGCGAAAACCAGAATCCGAGGTTATTGGCAAGCCAATCCTCGAAGTGTTTCCAGAATTGAAAGAACAGAAATACCCTGAACTATTGAAAAAAGTATTTACAACCGGAGAAACACATGGTGAAAAAGAGTCTGTTGCTTACATTGAAGGAAATGATGGTATGAAAAAGTTTTATCTCGATTTCGAATATGCACCTTTGTTTGAACCTGGAGGTAATATATCTGGAATAATGATTACAGTAAATGATGTAACAGACAAAGTTGATGCAAGGATGAAAGTTGAAGATGCAGAAGAAAGATTGCGCTTGGCTACTGAGGCAACAGGAGTTTCCACCTGGGAAATGGACCTTATAACCCATCGGTTTATTCATTCGCCCCGCCTTGCGATAATATTTGGCCATCCTCCATCTAAAATAATTACCTATGAGCAATTGCGAAGCCAGATTCATCCTGAAGACATTCATGACATTGTAGAAAAGGCGTTCGAGCAGGGTATGAAAACACACTTGTACATCTACGAAGCCCGCGTGGTAAAGCCTGACAAAACCATTTGCTGGATAAGAAAACAGGGGAAAGTATTTTTTGATGAAGATGAAAATCCGGTAAAAATTATTGGAACCTTGCAGGATATAACGGAGGAAAAACAATATCAGCAGGCATTGCAAGAGAGTGAATCAAAATTTCGCCTCCTTGCTGATTCGCTGCCGCAACATATTTGGACAGCAGATACTGCCGGTAATTTATTTTATTTCAATCAAAATGTTTACGCCTATTCCGGATTAACACAAGAGCAGTTAGATAAAGATGGATGGATTCAAATCGTTCACCCGGACGACAGGGATGAAAATATTAAAAGATGGATGGAGTCGGTACAAAGCGGGAAAGATTTTTTGTTTGAGCATCGCTTTCGCAGATCTGACGGAGAATACCGCTGGCAATTAAGCCGTGCTGTTCCCCAAAAAGATTCCACGGGCAGCATTCAAATGTGGGTAGGCAGCAGTACCGATATCCAGGATATAAAAGAACAGGAACAACAGAAAGACTATTTCATAAGCATGGCAAGCCATGAACTAAAGACCCCACTTACGTCCATTAAAGGTTACGTGCAGATGTTGCAGATGATGCATGAAAAAAGTGAAGATTCCTTTTTAAAAAAGGCGCTGAGCACTATGGACCGGCAGATAAAAACACTTACCAACCTGATTACTGAATTGCTTGACGTATCAAAAATAAAATCAGGCGGACTTAATTTTAATAAGGAGAATTTTGAATTAACTTCCTTAATAAATGAAGTGGTTGATGAAGTGAAACACATTAATCCACATTATCAAATACCTGTAAATGTCGAAGAAAAAGTAATGATTAATGCTGACCGAGACCGCATTGGCCAGGTGCTTATTAATTTCCTTACCAACGCCATTAAATATTCACCTGATTCTAGAATTGTAGAAATAAAATGTAGTGTTGAGAATAAACTGGTAACTGTTGCGGTAAAGGATTTTGGAATAGGTATCAATGAGAAAGACCAGGAAAAAGTATTTGAGCGATTTTTCCGAGTTGAAGGAACAAATGAAAGAACGTTTCCGGGTTTTGGCATCGGATTATTTATAGCTTCAGAAATTATAAAACGGCATAATGGAAAAATTCAGGTAAAAAGTGAATTAGGCAAAGGCTCTGTTTTTTCCTTTGAACTTCCCGGTCATTCGTAAATTAAAGTTATGGCAGACAATAGTAAGAAGGTTATGATCATAGATGATAATGAAGATATCGTAACAATCATTAAAACAATGCTTCAACTGAAGGGCTACGATGTTTTTGTAAAATGAATATAATTAATTTGAAAGATTCAATAAAAAAATCGAGGCCAAACCTGATAATTAGGGACATGTTGCTATCCAGCTCTGATGGACGTATTAATTGTAAATCACTAAAGAATGACAGGATGTTTGCGTCCATACCTGTTTTATGATCTCTGCACATCCAAGCGCAAAAGAAGAAAGTTTAAACGCCGGAGCCGATATGTTTTTAGGCAAACCCGCCATTTAATCCGGGATTGAAAACACAGGTGTCTACTCCATTCCTAACCAGATTTAAATGATCTACAGGAACACCCATAGGTACGGCCTGAATATATCCTTCCTGGTTGTTTTTTATTAAATAGGAATTGACTGCACGGGTGATACCTAGTTCATGCGCAGTTATGTCCATGTTGTGTATCGTTACAACTACAGGTTTAGTAAGAAGGCTTCCCGCAATTCCTGATAACAATTATAAACCATGAAATTTTATTCGATAGTCGCCGCAACGGCCATTCTTTTCTCCTCCTGTTTAAAACAATCCATTCCGGATGCCATGCTCGCATCTAAAGGATCCGGCATAGGAGGGAGTACCGCCTCATTAAGCTATCAACTGAATGAAAATCCTGTGAAAATAACGGTTGCGGATGCTGTCAACCAGAATACCTGTCCTTATTGTACATTAGGTTGCAGTAAATCGGCAGGTTATTATAGCCTTTCCGGGATAAGTGATTCAGGAGAAACTACGTTTTTATTTTATACAGATAGTTTAACCACAGGAGTATATACATAAAGAGCAAATAATGGCGATATGTTTTTTATCAGCTATAATGGAGTAAATGAATATGTACATGGCCCAACAGATAGCCTGAGCTTTAACATTACATCCTAGGACAAGGGCCAAATAAGCGGAAGTTTTTCGGGTCAGCTTACGCCATATATTCTTGCCAGTAATTCTAATGGTGCATACGGCCCCTTCGGTTCAGTATTGATAACAAAAGGCTAGTTTAAAAATGTTCCGGTATTTTATTAATTCACCTAACCGGACTGGCGCAGATCCCACGTTCGCGCACGGTTCCTCTTGTGCGCTTCTTCTCCAAAGGTTGAGTTTTTTTCGAAAACGGTTGTTTAATTAAAAGCCATCACTATCAATATTTCCTACCACTTTATCTCTTTATTTTTTTATGCGGATCCTTGCCTTTTAAATTTATTAATTTCAGATTATTCAATTCGGGTATTATCCGGACATCCACCTTTCCTCTATCCATCCAGTTGCACACTGTATTTATAGACACACACTTCTTTCTTGCATAATTTATAGGTGTCAGCCAAACTTTAGTGTCTATCGTAACTATCATCTTTTAAGTAAATAAGTCTTTGCGCAAATTAAGTGTTGGGTTTTTTCCTACTTGATAGTTTTGAAACTTTTCCTTTCGGAACCTGAATCTCTTCTAGTTTCACAGGACTTCCAAATCCGGCTAACAAATACTTATTCCAGGCTGGTATAAATGAAATTACCTGAGTCATTTTATCCTGGTAAATTACTTCTTCTCCGATTTCTAATTTCCGCTCGGCTTCGTTCTTTTTGCGCATCTTTATTATATTTAGTTACCTTAATTAAAATTATATAACCTCCCGGCCATCCAGCTGCCCATTGTGGTGGTTTAGTAATCCCAACCTGCATCATAGCCGATTCCCATCCTTTTGCATCCGAAAAATAACCTTTTGGCATAATTTTACTGTCCCTATGAGGTGTATTTCGTCTTCCAGTTCGGGAATATGTCGTCTCTATCATCTGTTTCCATTCCGGCGGCAGCTACTTTTTGAAGTAAGTTTTCACTAATCGTTGCTTCAGGAGGAATGTTCATATAACCGCTTGTTGGCTTCGTTGTTGCATAAATAGCCCTTACATCACTGTATGGCGCTGAGCTGCTACCGGTGCAATCCACCAGCACGGTAATACGCTGAATTTTATTGTCTTTGAATTCAAGTTTTGCTTCCAAAATGTTGTAATGCATAATTGATAAAATTTTAAATAAATGATTTTGAAAATATGATTTTGAAAATATGAATGTAATCTTTCAACAATTTGCATTAATATATTCCATTGCTATAGAGTAAAGCTTCCTGGTATCTGCCGTACCGTTAATGCTGATCAAGAGAAATTCACTAAAGTCCTCGAACACATCGAACTCTTTTATAGTTAGTGAAATGGGAACTTTATTTACCTGGTTGTAATCCCGGACGAATTCAAGAAACAACATGGAAGGTAGTGGCGTTTTGGGCACTAACAGCCCTCTGTCGGAATAGATTTTAGCTTTCATAATTGGTAAGGTTTTTAATTTCTTGTTGAAGGTTAAGGTCGATTGGAAAATCTGAATTGGGGAGGTTCGAAACAAATGTCCGTTTAAATTCCTGGTAATACTTACCGGCATCTTCTACAGACATATATTCTAACAGAATAGCTAAAGCTAACTGGGCAGGGCCACTGCCTCCATAGCCCCAACTAAAACCGTCCGGAGAATGGTTTCTTACTTTTTGTGATTTATCAGGAAGTAATTCCTTTCCGAAAATTTGCACAACTCCGGTTTCGTAATTGCCTGTTATCAGGATGTCTGTTGGGAGAGTTTTTATTTCTATCATAAATGAAACGGTTTACAAGTTTATTTTTAATAACTGGATAATTCAATTTTATAATTACGGAGTTTATCTCTTTCAGGGAATAGGGCTTCATTCGCTTCATCGACCAGATCAGCGGCATCATCAAACCTTTCTTTTTCAAGTTTGATACCTGTGGGCGTATAGCCTTTGATTCCGGCATCCGCAATTCCAACCTCATAACCGGTAAAAGATTTTGAGATAACACAAACAAGTGTGTAATTATTAGTTTTAGAACAAATGAAGTGTTCAATTTGAGCCAGGATTTCGTGTGCTGAAGTTGCCATTATTTTCTTTTTTATAATGATTTTACAAAGATACGATTTGTGTGGTTACTACACATCTATTTACCGTACTTTTTAAAAATAAATTCTCCTGAAATACAGGCTGGTAAAGGTTCCACGTGGAACGTAGTCAAAAATGAGGATAACCGCAGGATCAATAAAAACAAATGAAAAAAAGGGAATGAAAATATCTGAAGCATAGTTGTAAATAACCAGGAGAGATCTATAAAGAAGTAGGAACAGAGATGAAAAAAATGTATTCACCAAGCGAGGGAAAAGCGGCAAAGCAATGTCCTGAGATAATCCGGATTCTTTTGAATTACCGCCGGAGGCATGTCTTAATTTTTTTTTAAAGTTCAATACATAAAATTTCATTCAACTGCGTAACAACTCTGCATTTACCGGCAATGGA
>JBDTJV010000274.1:0-7177 GCA_039935675.1 Ginsengibacter sp.
TCTGTGCCTGGCCAGTTCCATTATGCAGGAAAGTACTATAACGAAAAGGCTGCTTGGCCGTTTCCTCAATATTCATCAGGCGTGCAGTAAAAGAGGACTTGATGTGGTTGTTTCCCTTTTGAGCATAGCATGTTGTCAAAAAAAAGATAGCTAAAAAAGAGAAAACGAAATGTTTTAGTTTGCCTTGTTGGCGATAAAAAAGTTTTGTTGGCATAGTATCAAAAAATGGTGACAGCCATTAATAAAAACAATGGTTGTCTTTAATCGGAGAAGTCAAAAGTAAAAAAGTCAAAACACAGTTCTGTTAAGGAAATAAAAAAAAATATTCGGAAAAGCAACGTTTACATTTTTATGACAGGCGTTGTCTTAGTTCAATTTGTTTTATGATTCCGGTTTCATGCAGCAAACAAACAAATAAATGAGATTTCTATTTTGTAATAACAGTGATGGTTAAACGAAAATGATTATTTCTTACTTATAGTAAGATACAACGCAGTGTAGCAGTAAATTTATTATTTGGAAATTCTAAGAATAGCAGGCGGCAAGTTGCAGATCAATTATCAACTGAAATTTAATTCAAAGTAATACTTTCTTGTGCCTCAGTAGGATATTTAAAATACAGTAAAGGAATAAATTTTAGGGATTTTTATTTTAATGAAATTGGAAAATATAGAAGAAACTCCTGAAACCACTAAGGCACAAGAAATATTAAACTTGTTTCTTTGAGTCTTCGTGGTTCAATAAAAACATGAACCCTAAGCCATTAAAGCCGGCCCCGCTTTTTATTCTCAAATCCGGCTTTGTCAATTTTATACCAATTATGTTTTATTCCGTCAAGATCAAAAGTTTCAATAAAATTAAGTCCTACCTTTTTCAATATATTATTTGAACCATTATTTTCACAGTCTGCCATTGCATAAACTTCTTTTGCGTCCAATTTATAAAACGCATATTCTAACGAAGCGAATGCAGATTCAGTGGCGATGCCTTGTCCCCAATATTTTTTAATCAGCCGGTAACCAAGGTCGTAATAATTTTTATGATGGTTGGTTTCATCTGTTACCAATTTCAATCCTGTCCAGCCTAAAAATTCATGACTCTTTTTGTCAATGATTGCCCATCGTCCAATTCCATTATCAATATATTGTTGCCTGATAAAGTTGATCACATCAACAGTTTGCTCCCTGCTTGTTACAGGTTTATTTCCTAAATATTTATGTACTTCCGGGTCAGAGTCGAGTTCATACATACCTTCAACGTCTGTTGGAAGTATTTCTCTTAAAATTAGTCTTTCGGTTTTTGCGAATATTTTCATTGTTTTGATGGTTCCTGGATTCAGTGTCGTTTTGCAAGCTGACTAGAATTAAATTCAACTAATAATTCCGCGCGCCTCAGCCTGGTATTAAAAATACAGTAAAGCAAGAAATATGAATGATTTTTATTTTGTTGGATATAGGTAAATGTACAAGGGTTGCCAACCTTCAAAAGGTTGGCAACCCTTGTTGTAGCAAGTCTCCGCTTGTGTCTTTATTATTAAGGACTAAAAATTAATTCAATCAATCCCTTCAATCCGGAAAAATCTAGTGCACTGAAATACTTCAACTCTTCCGGTTTAGTTACAAAGGCCGCCATTACCGGATTCAAATGAAAATATTCAAGAGGCTTATCGAACATTTTTTGGCCTTTGATTTCTAAAGGTTTATTATGTTGTTACTCCTGAATGCTTCCGGGACCAGCCGTCATTATTACCATTTTTCTTTCCTGTTCTTTCAAATCCCGAAAAATCGGGACAGGCTATCCAAATCATCCATTCTTTTCTGCTTTCCTCGATATTTTCGGTAATAGATTTCCTAAGCCCTGTGGATGTAAAACTTTTTATATCACGGACAATATCTTCCAACTTATTTTTATTGCTCCCAATTATCATGTGAATATGAAAGGCCCATGTTGAAAAGCAAAACCAGGAATAACTATAAAATCCGGAATACATTTTTAGTAGTAAAAAATAAATTGGTAATCTTGTATCAGGAACAACAAAAAAAACTGGTAAGTAAATTCTAAATAACCTCAAAATCTGTCAAGTAATTTTAAAAGGGTAACCTTTTGCAGGGAAATGAATAGGTACTCCATTTCTAACTAAAATTTACAGGAGCAAATGCTGTTTTTAAAAGGCATTGCAGATGATATGCCGGATAGAGGTCGAAGTGAAACCATCTGCTGATAAGTATGGACTTGAAGCGAGTAAATCTCTTCAGGACAAGGAGCAAACAAGGTTTGTTTATTATGCAAAACCTATAAATTATTTGCAGATATTTTAATATCTTTTAACTCCTGCTTTTACTTTATCCCCCGTTCTACCTACTCCTAAATTTTTATAAGAATAAGCATTTTGAAGAACAATGAACTCGGGGCCGTTCATTCGTTTCATCAGTTCTTCCTTATTTCCGGGGTTCATGGGCGTATTGCCAAGAAGTATATCGGGCTTACCATCGCCATTTACATCTTTTACATCCATGCATAGCCATCGCCCGGTATTGGCAAAACTTGTATCTGTATAGGCTTTAAAAGAATAACCGCCATTATTTATAAGCACAGCAAATCCTCCGTTCGTTTCCTGTGTATAATCAGCAAAAAAGCTAATCGTGACCAGGTCCAACTTCCCATCGCCATTTATATCAACTGGAACTGCTTTAAAGCACCCATTCAAATGTTGAAAGAAGACTTGTTTGTAATTGTTTCCAATTTTTTTGAAAATATAAACGCCATGGTATGGCTTGAGTATTTCGGAATAGTCTGCATTATCGCCGAAGGTATAAATGATTTCCTTTTCTCCATCATTATCCATGTCAGCTAATTGAAAGTAGGTAGAACCGTAGCATGGTGGAAACGATAGTAATTGTTTTTGTTCAAATTTCCCATTCCCTTTGTTTATAAATTGTACAATTCCTTCCCGGGCTTGTGAAAACAAAACCCATAAATCAGGCAAGCCATCACCATTAATATCATCCACATACATTTTTTCTGCTCCCGGCAATGAGGATGAGGTTGATTTTTCGTATTTCCCATTGCCCATATTTTTGAATAGGGAAAGTTGCCCGGTTATCCATCCAAATTCGCAAACTACAAGGTCCGCTTTCCCGTCATTATCCATGTCCTTCATAATAGATTGTACTGGCCGATATAAGTTTTTAAGAAGCATTTCACGCCCTGTTATTTTCCCATTTTTCAAAGTTATCTTTTCTACACAACCATTTGCTTCTTTAGTGGGTGGAAAGCTACCTATCTCAGTAACGAGATAGGCGTCCTCAGTGGAATCATTATTTATTTTTGTGACATCAACTACTCCTTTGCAATGTCTCAGGCAATCTTTTAATTGAAGTTTGTTATCATAAATATTTAATAAACTATCCTTGATATTTGATTGAAAAATAAGTTTATCTTCTTCATTATAGGAAATATGCCCGGTAAATGCCTGAGCTTTTTTGGCAGGTATTTTTATATCAAAAGGCAGCCTGACTGCTTCAATATCTACTTTGGTATTTTTTAAAACTTCAGGTGCAGATGCAACATAATAATCAACAATTTTTTTCCAATTTTCAACTGAAATTGAAAATTGCAAACTATTAAAAGCGGGATTCCTGATTGTTGCTACCATCTCCGGTGTCAACATTTCATACGAGCTATCTTTATCCCTGTACATATTTGCAAAAGAGCCCATCATTGGCAGTACCCCATTTTTCCATGCTTCTTTTGAAAGCAAAGAAGGATCGGGATATTTATGACAATTTCCACAATATTCTTTAGATAATACAGCCCCGTCATCACTTTGCCTATTATTTCCATCGTTATTGCAACCATATAAGATAAAGACAATAAGGCATTCAAATAAAAAAACATACATCCTTTTTAGCATGAGGCAAATTTATACTTTACAAGCGGTTAAATTAGTGATTTTTTTCATCAAAGAATTGGAAAGTAATGTGACAGTTTTGATTTTAATTTCTGATTAATTTGGTCGAAAAAATTTGGGATTGGCTGATGAAATAATTTAGGTTTATCATAATATTTACCATACAAAATTTCCTTTTTTGTAAACTTCCATAGGCGCTCTATTATATTAAGATTAGGAGAATACGGCGGTAGGAAAAACAAATGAATTCCTAATGATACTGAAAAAGTGGTTACTAAAATACAATGCTGATAGCGGCTTTATCAAGTACCATGGCAATTGGTTTATCAGCATATTTTTCCTTCAATAATTTTAGAAAACCAATAAGAGTGCTTGATGTAATATAAGCAGTATTGGACATTTTAAGTACTTCCTTGGTAATCGCATTTACAGCACCTGATACATTGATGGGTTCCTGCCTGCGGAACCTTTGATAAAACCCCCTGTTGGTGCAAGTTGGCGTTAATCATCCCTGTGCTGGTCAAAGCGTCCGCCTGCGCCATTGCAATCACGAACAAAAATTTAATTCAATTGGTCCTTTCTTCCGATTGTTATCAGAACCAGTAAAATCCATTAGGCTGCTATATTTCCAATCTTCCGGCGGATCATAGAATAAATGAACAAATATCTTCTTACTCAAAGCACAAGCGGACTCTTAAGCTAGCAGATGCTAAAAGACGCTAGCAGACAAACTACAACCTTACGCCAAATGGGGAGAAATAATTTTCATAATGAAGAAATTTAATTGTTGCTTGAAGATATTTTATCGGAAGGAAGAAGTGGCAAAACGAAACCTTTGTTATTTCAATATCTCAAAAGAGTTCCGGAGACCTAAAAAGATTTATGGCGACTTAAAAAAGTTTTTTTTGGCCTAAAAAGATTTTTTGTGACCTAAAAAGATTTATTGTGACCTAAAAAAGTTTATTGTGACCTAAAAAGATTTTTTGATATCAGGAAAAGATTTCTCGATACTTGGAAAAAGTTTTTGGATACACGGAAAAGATTGCTGGATACCTTAAAAAAGTTTTTTGTGACCTAAAAAAGTTTTTTGTGACCTAAAAAGATTTTTTGATATCATAAAAAAGTTTTTGGATATCTTAAAATGATTTCTGGGTACACGAAAAAGATTTCCTGATCCCTTAAAAAAGTTTCTGGATACCCGAAAAAGATTTTGGAATACCAGAAAAATCGCTTGCGCTAACAGATGAACTACAACCTCTTGCCAATTGTGGAATTTTTATTTTTTTGGATATAGTCAAAAGGTTGGTTATACTGAAAAGGCAGTGAACAAACAAATAACCAGGATTTCTATTCTTGATCATAACAATTAGGGTTAAACGAAAATTGTGACTTCTTACTCATCCCATGTTGCAAAACTCCGGATAGCAAATGGCAAAGCTTTATTGCAGGAAGTTTTCTTTATTCTATTTTAAGAGCGTTCATCTTATAGCCATTGCTATTGATGTGGAAGCCATCTACTTTATTTTGACTATCCCTGGTAAATTTTTGTTCGGAATTAAATGCTGCTATCATAAAAAAATCAGAATTGGAGGTGAACCAGGCTTTGTATTTTTCCTTTTGGTTAAATCTTATCATTAAATTTTTATTTTCCAAAGTAACAATTAGCGTGTCAGTATTTAATTTATATTTTCCTACATAAGATTTCAAAATTTCATTGCTCACCGTAACAACCTTTTTAATTTTTGGGACATAAAACCCTTTCCAGTTATAAACAGTAGCAATGCTGTTAATTATTTCATCAAAAATACCGGTGTTGTAAGTATTTGCCATTACCACCACTCCATTACCATTTTCAATACTTCCATAATATCGACTGACAAAGCCTTCGTCTGTTCCCTCGTGGCTAAAATATTTGTCATTTCCTTGCTTAGTAATAAACACGCCTAATGCAGCAGAACTATCTATGTAAGGTGTGAGCATACGTTTAGTCATTTTTTGAGAAAGTACTTTATTGCTTTTACCTTGTAATGACAATTGTGTTTCAATAACAAAATGAGCTAAGTCAGTAGGATTGGTCCACAAGCCGGCAGCAGCCTGCTCCGGATAAATATGGTATTTCCCTTTTACTTCTTTTCCGTCGTTATAATAGCCTGTTGCCAACAAACCTAATTTATCAGTAGGTGGTGGCTGCGTATAGAAACTATGAGTCAACCCCATTGGCTTCAATACATTTTGCCACATGTATACATCATAAGGTTGCCCGGTTATATCTTGTGCTATCAATTGGGATATCTCAATTCCTCCGCCCGAATATTCATATTTGAGTGATGGTTCAAACATGGAATGAACTGCTTTACTATTAGCAGGTTTTTCACCATTTAAAACTTGTACAAGGGAAGGGATAGTATCGCCTTTTTCATAACCGAAAAATCCGTGTACGTTTAACCCTGCAGTATGGCTCAGCAAATTCGAAAGTGTTATTTTTTTTCCTTTAGATAATGAATCGTAGGGGAATTTCCATGATTTTAAGTAATCATTAATATCCGAATCAAGACTCAATTTACCCTCCTGAACTAATTTTAAGATGCCAACGGCGTTCAGTGATTTACTTATTGAACCGGCCTGGAATAATGTAGCCGTCGCTACAGGATGTTGTTCCGCACTATCCGCCCAACCAAACCCTCTTGCCCATTCAATTTTATAATTTTTGATTACTGCTATACTTACTCCATTTACATGATAAAATTTCATTCTGTCGGCAAGTGTCCATTTAAGAGGCTCATTCTCTATCTGCACCCATCCACGCAAATGATTCACCACTTCTGTAATTTTTGTCTCTACCTCTTTAGAATATTTTTGACTGGTTTGCCCAAATGAAAAATAAGATTGAAAACAGAAAAATAACAGTAAAAGTGGCGACGAAATTTTTTTGATGTATTTGTTCATAAAGATGTTTTTGAATGATGGAGTCTCTAATAAAAATACTTCGTGTTAAGCACAGGTAGTTGCCATCATTTCATTATACTAATTAATACTTTCGCGCCTCTGCCGGATATTAAAAATACAGTAAAGGAAGAATTTGGGTGATTTTTATTTTGTTGGATATAAGAAAATGTGCAAGGGTTGCCAACCTTCCAAAAGGTTGGCAACCCTGAAAGACATCATTCGTTTGATACAGTAAACAAACAAATAACAGGAATTTCTATTCTTTTATTACAGGTATGATTTAACGAAAATAATTACTTATTATTCATCTCATGTTGCAAA
>JBDTJV010000275.1:0-2556 GCA_039935675.1 Ginsengibacter sp.
AATCCAAAAATTTCTCCGGAATTTACTTTGAAAGAAACATTCTTTACTGCCTGAAAATTTCCATAGAAGACATTTAAACCTTCTACCTCCAGGATGGAAGAACTATTATTAGTTACCATTCCTAATATTTTTTGCTAAGATAAATACTTTGTCATTTGTAAGAATATTATTCGGGGCCGGAAATGGACCGATAGAATTACAGGTGTCTCTGTGAATTGCTGGTTTAAGGTAATCGTTCAGGCCTCGGAAAAAAAGCGAGGCAGCCAAAGGCAAGATCCCGCATGGTATAAGTATGAACTTTTCCGGAGTGATACTTTTTTGAAAAGTTTCCCCTGGCGAAACAGCATGATTATTATCAGCTTTTGGTGTGATTGTGGTAAGCATTTATAGAAAAAGATAGAGATAACTTTACATCACAATCATGGAATTATTAGACAACATCTCTCAATTTCAATCTTCTCCTGAATTAAAAGAAAGGTTGTATAAGAACAGCATCCAAAAAAAATTTGTAGCTGGTGATATTATTCTCAACGAAAACGCTAACATTCGTTCTATTCCTATAGTTACCAAAGGTAGCATCAGGGTAATGAGAACAGATGAAGAGGACAAAGAGATTTTGTTGTATTATATCAAAGCCGGAGAAAGTTGCATCATGTCATTTTTGGGTGGCATGCATCACGAAACAAGTAAAGTAAAGGCCGTTGCTGAAGAAGACACTGAAATCCTTTTTCTACCTATTGAAAAAGTGACGTTGTTCATCAAAGAATACCCGGAATGGCTGGATTATATTTTTCGATTGTATCATAAACGATTTGAAGAATTACTGGAGGTAGTCAACGCTGTCGCATTTAAAAAGATGGATGAGCGATTGATGAATTTTATAAAAAAGAAATGCGGTCATACCAACAGCAAAACGTTGAATGTTAAGCATGAGCAATTGGCCAATGAGCTGGGAACCGCTCGTGTAGTGGTCTCGCGCCTGCTGAAGCAAATGGAAGATGAAGGGTTAGTACAACTCGGAAGAAACAAAATTACGCTTGTTTCTATGTAGTCAACTTAACAGTCAGGTCCTATATAAGGTTTAAATCTAAACAACATTTTTTTACATAAAATTATCGATCATGAAAGCAACAATGAAGGGTCTCGTTTATGGTGGACCCGGGAAAATAGAATTGAAAGATATTCCTAAACCGAAGATTGAAAAACCAACCGATGCCCTGGTAAAAATTCTTAAAACAACTATTTGTGGAACAGACCTGGGCATTTTGCATGGCAAAACACCATCGTGTAAACCAGGAACTACACTCGGGCATGAAGGAGTAGGTGTGATTGAAGAAGTGGGCTCCGGTGTAAGGAGTTTTAAGAAGGGCGATCATGTAATTATTTCCTGTATCACATCCGACGGCACTTGCGAATATTGCAAAAAACAAATGTATTCGCATTGTGAAGACGGTGGGTGGATTCTCGGACATTTGATCAATGGAACCCAGGCCGAATATGTGCGCATTCCACACGCGGACAATAGCCTGCATCATATTCCCAAAGGAGCCGATGAAGAATCATTAGTGATGTTAAGTGATATTTTGCCTACCGGCCACGAAATTGGAGTATTGAACGGAAATGTAAAACCTGGCGATACCATTGCTATTGTTGGAGCCGGGCCTATTGGCATGTCTGTTTTGTTAACTTCCCAATTTTATTCCCCCGCAAAAATTTACATGATTGATGTGGATGAAAACCGACTGAAAATGGCTAAGAAATTCGGTGCTACCGACATCATTAATTCAGGAAAAGAAGATGCGGTAAAAAGAATTTTGTCTGAGACAAAAGATGGGGTAGATGTGGCGATTGAAGCAGTTGGAGTTCCGGCCACCTTTGATATTTGTCAGAATATAATTCGGCCTGGAGGACATATTGCCAATGTGGGCGTTCACGGCAAAAGTGTTGATTTACAAATTCAGAAACTGTGGATTCAGAACATCACTATAAGAACCGGACTGGTAAATACCAATACAACTCCAATGTTGTTGAAAACGGTTTTATCAAAAAAAATAGACCCTAACAAATTAATAACTCATCACTTTAAACTGGCTGAAATAATGAAGGCTTATGAAGTGTTTGGAAATGCGGGGAAAGAAAAAGCAATGAAAGTGATTATAGAGCCGTAAAGATTCTCTTGAAAAAAAACTGTTGGTTCAATGCCAACAGTTTTTTTTTAATTATTTCTTGCTTGTGTAACATAAGTAACCGTACAGGCATTTACATTGACTGACCTTTGCTTTCAAGTAATTAATGAATTAAAAACACAAATTATGAGTTATCATTTTTCTAAAATATTGAATGAGGATTTTGATACAGTAATTGAAAAAGTTACTGCGGAATTGAAGAAAGAAGGATTTGGTGTGCTTACTCAAATTGATGTGCAGGACATCTTGAAAAAGAAGCTGGATGTTGATTTTAAAAAATACCGCATTCTTGGAGCCTGTAATCCGCATTTTGCATACGAAGCTCTGAAAGCAGAAGATAAAATTGGCGCTATGCTTCCCTGCAATATCA
>JBDTJV010000276.1:0-4925 GCA_039935675.1 Ginsengibacter sp.
TCAAAAACATATTTACCAACAGGTTTTAAATTGAACATGGAATAAAAAGAAGCTACTTCATAAACCTCAATTGGTTGAAGATTTAATAAAGAAGCCACGTAATCCATTGCATTTACGTTCAACCAGCCAAACTCTTCTTCAGCAATATGCAATACTCCAAGTAATGCACTTTTCTGCTTCCCTTCAGGATATTGACTGATCAGCGCAGTAACTTTATCTAATTGCTTTTGAGAAAATTGTACACTCATTTATTCTTATTATTTCGTTTTGTAAGCCTTGCCACGTCCGCAATATCCTGTGGTCGCCCTGCTTTTTGTTTTACAATTATCAAATCATTATAACCAATAAAATTAACAGGCACACTTTCAAAATTTATTGATTTTTTATTGTGCCATGCTTCATCAAAAGATACTCCATCAAGATCATTTAATATATCAATTCGTAAAGGTGGAAAACCTAATTGAGTAATTGAATCTTTTTTTAAAAAATCTTCTTTACCTAATTTTAAAGAACTAAAACCAAAACCATTTATGACTTGAACCATTTTTGAAGCATTTTCTTCCGACATTTCAATACAAACATCAATATCTTTTGTTGACCTCGGATGGCCATGAAAGCTTACGGCATATCCTCCAATTACCAAATATTTTACTTCATATTTATTACATAGCTCCAAAAATTCGATAATATCTTTTTCAAAACTAATCTTCTTCTTCATATCGATTTCTTTTCGAAACTACTTTCTTTATTCTTCCTATAGTTTCACCAAAAAACATCCTCCTAAGTTCAATCAATTCCTGCAATCTTTCTGCTGCAGTTGTGTTTGCCCAATATTCATCATCTGCTTTTTCCGCTTCTGCGAAAGTTACTTTTTTTACTACTCGTTTTATTTTTCTATCCTTCTCCATACCGAATTCATTTTTCTCTATTCTCAGGCATCCAATTCACCAGCTATCAGGTTCAAACTACTCATAGTAATGATCGCATCACTTAACAATTGACCTTTTGTCAATTCAGAATAAGCCTGGTAATAAATAAAACAAGGCCTTCTGAAATGAAGCCGGTAAGGAGAACGACCTCCGTCAGTTATCAGGTAAAATCCCAATTCCCCATTGGCGCCTTCAACCGATGAATATACCTCGGCTGCCGGTAATTTAGTTTCACCCATAATGATCTTAAAATGATAAATAAGCGCCTCCATTTTTGTATAAACGTCTTTTTTATCCGGCAAATAAAATTCAGGAACATCCGCATGATAAACTTCAGCTTCAGCACCTTTAAATTCCTGCACTTTTTGATAAGCTTGTTTAATGATCTCCATGCTTTGTATCATTTCCTGGTCGCGAACTAAAAAACGATCATAGCAATCTCCTGTAGAACCTACGGGAATTGTAAAATCAAAATCCTGGTAGCTACTGTACGGGGTATGGATTCTAACATCATAATCTACCCCGGCAGCTCTTAAATTTGGCCCGGTAAATCCGTAATTCAACGCACGCTCTGCGGAGATGGGACCAACGCCAATAGTACGATCCATGAAGATCCTGTTTCGGACAAACATTTCATCAAATTCTTCCAAAGCCGGCGGCCACTCTTTCATAAATTTTTCAAGCTTCTGAAAAGCTTCGTTGGTAAAATTTCTTTCGAAACCACCAATGCGCCCCATATTGGTTGTAAGACGTGAACCACATATTTCTTCATAAATCTCATAGATCAATTCCCGATATTGCATCAGGTATAAAAATCCTGAAAATGCTCCTGAATCAACTCCCACAATAGAATTACAGATTAGATGATCGGAGATCCTGGAGAGCTCCATGATAATAACCCTAAGATAATCGACACGTTTTGGAGTTTTTATTCCCAATAATTTTTCGCAGGTAATATGCCACCCAAAATTATTCAGAGGAGCAGAACAATAATTTAACCGGTCCGTAAGCGTCGTGATCTGGTAAGGAGCTCTGTGTTCCGCAATCTTCTCAAACGCACGATGAATATAACCAACTGTCTGTTCGGCACTCACAATTGTTTCGCCATCCAGCTCTACAATATTTTGAAAAACACCATGTGTAGCCGGGTGTGTAGGACCTAAATTGATCGTAGTAGTATGTTTTTCAACATTTCCTTCTGGCAAGGTTACATGTTCACTCATTATTTATCTTTTCTTTTTTAATAGAACATTTAAGTACCTATTGAAATATTTTTTCGCCGCTCTCTGTTTCGTGTTGCTTTATCATTTTTATATTAGCAATGCTTTCTCCAAGCATCATCAAAACCGCTGCTGATGCAGCTCCCAGGAAAAAGCTTCTACCAAAACCAATTGTTGTAAAAACAAGGCATACAAGGATAAACGCATTAATGACAACTTGTTTATATTTTATGGAAAAGGAATACATTTTTTCCTGTTATATTTTGTTATAAATTAAAATTGATCTTAATTCTTCTTTTACTGTAATAATTAATTCTGAATCAATCTAAACTTTAATAAATAAGAATTCACATTATTTGTTCATTTACCGAAAAAATCGCAATGATTTTGTCTTATCTACCAAACATTTCATCATCCTTATCAATTCGCTTCTGATCTTCCAGCGGATATTCCTTTCTTAACGGGAAATATTCCATTTCTTCAACATTAAGAATTCGTTTCAGATTTGGATGGCCCACAAAATTCACCCCAAAAAAATCAAATGCTTCTCTTTCCATCCAATTGGCTGCAGAAAACAAAGCGTAGCTACTAAAGACATCAGGCTTCTTCACATCGGTAAATACTTTATAACGAATCCTGACATTTTCTTTCAAATTATGCATATGGTAAACTACTGCCAGTTCTTTTCCTTCCTGGTTTGGATAATGAACTGCAGTAAGATCAGTCATAAATTGAAATCCCAATTCCGGCTCATCAAACAGATATTGCAATACTTTCAGGTTCAAATCCTTGTCAGATGTGAAAGTAAGCATGCCATACGGCTCTTGCCACCCTGTAAGTTGTTCACCAAACTTCTCTGTTAACTTCTGCCTGATTATTTCGTTTGTCAAAGCCATTGTTTAGTTTGTAGTTCGTAGTTCTTAGTTAGAAATTATTCCTCTATGTTCAATTATTAATCTTCAATCATTAATTCTTACTGAATGCCATAAGTCTCCATTAATTCTCTATAACGATCAGAATTTCTTCTCCTTAAATTTTCATTTCCTACCAATTCCTGCACTCTTAAAAATCCGTCAATTACAGCTTCCGGGCGAGGAGGACAACCGGGAACATAAACATCTACCGGAATGATCTGGTCAATGCCCTGTAAAACGGAATAAGTATCAAAAATTCCTCCGCTACTGGCGCAGGCTCCCATCGCTAAAACCCAGCGTGGTTCTGCCATTTGAAGATAAACCTGTTTTACCACAGGGGCCATTTTTTTGGCAATTGTCCCCATCACCATTAATAAATCACACTGTCGCGGTGTAAAACTTACTCTCTCAGAACCAAATCTTGCCAGGTCATAATGGGAGGCCATTAAAGCCATAAATTCAATACCGCAACAACTTGTAGCAAAAGGTAAGGGCCAAATTGAATTTTTCCGGGCCAAACCAACTACATCGCTCAATCGCGAAGCAAAAAAACCCTGACCTTCAAATCCATCGGGAGAAGAGACCAAAGCAATTGGTTTTTCCAGCGGCTTATTGGTAATATTGTATTGAACAGGACGTGCCATAATTTTTTAATTTTCTGATCAGGTAATTAGTCAATGGGCTAATCAACAAACCTCATTTATCAATCTTTAATTTTTTTTTCACCAACACCTTCCATTTTTCTCTATTTCCAATTTTCACATTTTGCAATCAGCAAATTAGCTAATTATTCATTTCCACATTAACTCTCATCCTCCCAATTCAATCCTCCTTTTTTAATAATATAAATGAAACCGGTAAGAAAAAATCCGATGAACATACAAATTGCTCCAAATCCACTCCATCCTAATTGTCTAAAATTAACTGCATAAGGGTAAAAGAAGATGACTTCCACATCAAACAAAACAAATAAAATCGCTACCAAAAAATATTTAACTGCAATAGGCTTTCTTGCATTTCCCTGGATCTCAATGCCACCTTCAAAATTCTTTAATTTATCAGCAGTATCTCTTTTCGGACCTAAAACGTTAGTTCCGTAGATCATTAAAGACAATAAACCTGCGGCAAAAATGAGTTGGATGCCGATTGGTAAATAATTCGATGTACTGTTTACAGTTTGAACTTGTAAAAATGTCTGAATCAAAATTGGAATTTTAATTGTGCAAAAATAAGACAGCAATAGCAATTATCCATGAGAGATATATCAGTTGATGGATTAATCTATTAATTTATAAAAATAAAGCCCCTGCGACAGCAGGAGCTTTATTAAAACTTTTTATAAAAAATAATTTATTTCTTTTTCTGCTCAGAAGGTTTTGCAGCTGGCGAAGGCCGGTTTGCTGCATCCTTTTGTTGCTTTAAAACAGTCTCTAACGCATCCTTTGTTTTCAATGCCTGGGCATCTGTAGGATCTACTTCTAAAATTTTATTGTTATAAATAATAGCCGTATCAGTGTTGTGTTTGATATTGTAGTAATAAGCCAGCATATACCTGTAGGAAGGAATAAGTTTGTCTTTGATCGAAGCTTTATCAGTAGTGGTATCTCCTATTTCAATTACTTTTTGATACAAAGGTTTTGCCAGGCCCAATTCATTGGTAGTGTCAATTCCTTCTGAAGCACGCGCGCCAAGATACCAGCCCAACATATCCCCTGGGTATTTGTTTTGATACAAGCTGAAAACAGAATCAGCTGTTTTATAATTGCCTGCCCGATAATCATTGTAACCTGCATAGAAGAGTTCAGTCTTGTCATAAGAAGTATCAAGGGCTAAAATCTTTCCGTACCATTTTCCAGCCTCGG
>JBDTJV010000277.1:0-2856 GCA_039935675.1 Ginsengibacter sp.
CAAAGTCAACCTGCTGATAAATGCGGCGGGTATATTGGTTCTGCAGATGACGATGTATGGTACCAGTTTACAGCAAAAAGTACCGGCACCGTTATTGTCACTTTAAATTGTGGTGCTAATTTTGACGGTGTTCTTGAAGTATTTAAAGGCGACTGTGGCTCATTAACTTCGATAAGTTGCAGCGATGCATCTCCGCAAGGAGGAAATGAACAGGTAACTATAAATGCACTGGAAGGCACTGTTTATAAAGTTCGTGTTTATAGTTTCGGTTCATCACTTAATGACGAGGGATCGTTTTCTGTTTCATCCACCGGATCCGCTTTACCAATTTCGTTGGTTAGCTTCAAAGGTGACCGTGTAGGAAACAGTAATGTTTTAACCTGGTCAACAGCCACTGAATTGAATAACAAAGGGTTTAATGTTCAATATTCATTCAACGGGCGTGATTTTAATAGCTTGTCTTTTGTAGCTTCTAAAGTGAGCAGTGGGAATAGCAGCTCCGTTTTGAATTACCAGTACGCTGATAATAAAGCCACTGGCGCAAATGAATATTACCGCCTGATGCAAACAGATAAAGACGGTCGTTCCAATTATTCAAATGTGATTATGATCAAAGGCGGAGGTATCAATTCACTTTCATTGAATGCTATTTATCCAAATCCGGCAAAAAATAGTTTGAATTTGATCATTACTTCTCCTGAGAACAAACAGATCAACCTGGTCATCACAGACATTACCGGTCAAACTTTAAGCAGGAAAAATTACTCTGTTAGCGCCGGGGGAAATAACCTGGACCTGGATATTTCTAACCTGCCTTCCGGAAGCTATTTCATCAAAGCAATGTGCAGCGATGGATGCCAGACTGCTACCAGCAAATTTGTAAAGGAATAAAAATTATAAATCATTATCTATTTAAGCGGAGGTTTGTAAGCCTTCGCTTTTTTTATTATTTTTAATATAAAAACCATGCGTTATTCTCCTGCGGATCGTATTCTTTTCAGATTGATTTTTCTCTTTTGCATGATCTTTCCCCTTGTTCCATTTTCCTATTGTCAATCCTATAAAAAAATTCATGAAGAAGCGATCGTTTGTGATACGCATAATGATATCATCAGTAAATGCATTGAACGAGGATATATTTTTGACCAGGATCTTTCAGGCAAAACGAACAGCGATCTTTCCCGGATGCTAAAAGGTGGACTGGATGTGCAGGTATTTTCCATTTTTTGCGACGGCGATCAGAAAAATCCTTTTCAATTTGCCAACAGGGAAATCGACACATTATACGCCTGGATAAAACGCAATCCTTCCAAAATGGCTTTGGTAACTACTCCTGCACAATTAGAGCAGGCAGTAAAAGATCATAAACTGGCCAGTATGATCGGAGTAGAAGGTGGCCACATGATGGAAGACAACCTGGGCAAACTGGACAGTCTTTATAATCGCGGCGCCCGATACATGACATTGACATGGAATAATAATACTTCATGGGCTACGAGCGCCGAATATGAATCCGGGAATCAGAAAAATAATAAAAATGCTCCGCAGAAAAAAGGGTTAAATGATTTTGGAAAACAAGTCGTAAAAAGAATGAACGAATTAGGAATGATGGTAGATTTAAGTCATACCGGTGAACAAACTTTTTGGGACGCGATTAACATTTCCACAAAACCGGTTTTGATTTCTCACAGTGATGCTTATGCGCTTTCTCCGGCGTTCCGCAATTTGAAAGATGACCAGATAAAAGCGGTGGCTAAAAATGGTGGCGTAATTGATTTGAATTTTTACCCGGCTTTTCTTGACAGTACCGTTTCCCGAAAAGAATCTGCCTATTATAAAACACATCGCCAGGAAAAGAAAGATTTAATGGCTGCAGGAAAAAAAGATTTTGAAGCCGACGATATAATTGCCAAAAAATATCCCTCAGAGTTTGACGAATTGCAGGCTCCTTTTCATTTATTATTCGATCACCTGGCTTATATCATAAAACTCGCAGGCGTTGATCATGTTGGACTTGGAGGTGATTTTGACGGAATTCCATTTACTCCAAAGGTTTTAACAGATGTAACCAAATATCCTCTCATTACTAAAGAATTATTAAAGCGTGGTTATTCCAAAGAAGATATTGATAAAATTTTAGGAGGCAATTTTATACGCGTGTTTAAGGCGAATTCATTGACAAATAAAGAAAGATATCATTGAGCAATTTTTAAAATGAAATTCCTTGTTATTTGTTAGTTTACTGGAAAAAATCTTATCCTTGTGAGATTTAACCTATCCTTTAAAATTCAAAGGAATATTTACTCTTATACTAAAATTTCTTCCCATATTATAAATACCGTTATGGCCTGTAAAATTGCCTGGATAAGGCTCAAAATATTTCAGCCTGTTTAATCCGGATTGATAAGCAACATTTAATAAATTATCACCAAGGAAAGAAATATTGAACATCGGGTTTCCTTTTCTATTCAATACATCTGCGCCAAATCCCCCGTTCAGCAACTGATACCCAGGTGTCGGTGTTTCAGTATTGTTTTGTAAATAAACACGGTCTTGTTTTGCAAAGATTTCATACTGAACTTTTATAAACGCATTTCCAAGAAAGCCACCTATTTTTTTTATATTGGCCCGTAATTCAGAAATAGTATGCAATGGCGGAATAAAAGGTAAATATTTAGCACTATCAGAAATTTTAGGTTCTCCTGCCACTCCCCTATTGATTGCATAAACAGCAGAAAGAGAATTTTCAAAATGAAGCCAATCCCATGGATGAGGATGAATGTCTATACTAAATTCGCCACCATAAAGATTGGCTCTTGAAGCGACAAATTTAAATGTCTGATTTCCCGGCACAAT
>JBDTJV010000278.1:0-4255 GCA_039935675.1 Ginsengibacter sp.
AAGGCGCTGGCAGAATTGGAGTACCGGTCATTCCTTCAAGACTTTCTATTCTTACCAAAAAAATAAACGATACACGCGGGCAATGTTTTTATTGCCAGCAATGTGGCAGAAGTTGTAAAATATTTGCGGATTTTTCCTCCTCATCAGCTTTGGTTTTACCAGCGTTGGCTACGGGCAATGTAGATTTGGTGGTGAACGCGATGGTTCGCGAAGTATTGACGGATCGCGAAGGCCTTGCAACCGGTGTTTCTTACATCAATAAAGAAGATATGCAGGAGTACCAGGTAATGGGACGAACAGTGCTTCTTGGAGCCAGTACCTGCGAATCAGCAAGACTTTTATTAAATTCAAAATCTCCACGTCATCCAAACGGGCTTGCAAATTCCAGCGATGTGGTTGGACATTACCTCCACGATTCCACTGGCGCAGATATGGGCGGAATTATTCCGGAATTATTTGACAGAAAAAGATACAACGAAGACGGAGTGGGTGGAATGCATGTGTATACTCCATGGTGGCTAGATAATAAGAAACTCGATTTTCCGCGCGGTTATCATATAGAATATGGTGGTGGTTTTGGAATGCCTTTGTACGGTTTTCAATGGGGAATGGAGAACCTGAACGGCACCTATAAAGTAAAAGGAAAACAAAAAGAAGCGGGCGGTTATGGAGCTTCTTTAAAAGAAGATTACCGTTACTTTTTCGGCTCACATGTAGGAATGGCTGGACGCGGCGAAGCGGTAGCCATGCGCGACAGCTTTTGTGAGATCGATCCGGATGTTGTTGATGTTTATGGAATCCCGGTTTTGAAGTTTAATACAAAATATACGGATTATGAAATAAAGCAGGCCAAGCACATGAAAGAAACTTTTTCGGAAATTCTTCATTCTATGGGCGCGGTGATTACCTGGGGTGGGGATGACGGTCCGGAAGATAATTATGGCCTGCATGCTCCGGGAAATATCATTCACGAAGCAGGAACCATTCGTATGGGAAATGATCCAAAACAATCTCCTTTAAATAAATGGGCGCAGGCACATGATTGTAAAAATTTATTCAATGTGGATGGTGGTCAGTTTGTGTCGCAAGGCGATAAAAATATAACGTGGACAATCCTTGCGTTGGCAATGCGTACGTCGGAATATGTTGTGGACCAATTGAAAAAGAACAATATTTAGTACATAAGATTCTCTATTTTTTATAAAAAATTAAAAAATTTATGGACAGAAGAAAATCGTTGAAAGTTATGGTGTTGGGAACTGTTTCTTCCGGTCTCTTACTGGAAGCATGTAACACCGAAGAAAAAAAACCTATTATCAAAAAGGCTGCTGCCCCTGCAGAAAAAAAGCATCCTGGCCTGATGAAAGAAGAAGTCGCTCATCTTAAAGAAGTGGATTCATATACGTATTTCACGCCGGAGGAAATGAAAACAATAACTATTCTTGGCGATATTATTATTCCAAAAGATGGCGTAAGCGGAAGTGCTTCTGATGCAAAAGTTCCTGATTTTATTGAATTTATTGTGAAAGACCAGCCGGATTATAAAGTGCCTATGCGCGGCGGAATTCGCTGGCTGGATTTACAGTGTTTGAACCGGTATAAAAATGCCTTTGCTGATTGTGATCAAAAACAGCAGATGGAAATGGTAGATGAAATCGCATGGCCTAAAAAAGCAAAGCCGGAGATGCACCAGGGTGTTAAGTTTTTCAACCTGATGCGCGACCTGGTTTCAACTGGTTTTTATACAACAGAAATGGGTGTAAAAGATGTGGGATATATTGGCAACACACCTAATAGTTGGAATGGGGTTCCTGCAGATGTTTTGAAACAATACGGGCTCGCTTATACACCTAAAGAACTAAAAGAATGTATTAGCTTTTAATATCCAGTAAACGAACTTTTAAATGTAAAAATGATTCTATGAGAAAACTAAGAATGGGAATGGTTGGAGGCGGAAAAGACGCTTTTATCGGGGCGATACACCGCATTGCTGCACACATGGACGGATTAATTGAAGTAAGTTGTGGTGCATTAAGCATTCATCCCGACATTGCCAGGGAATCCGGCGAAATGTTATTTCTACCTCCGGAAAGGACTTATCTTTCTTTTGAAGAAATGATTGAAAAAGAAAGTAAGATGCCCGCTGAAAAAAGGATAGATTTTATTACCATTGTTACTCCCAATTTTGCACATTATGCGCCAGCCGCGATGGCACTGGATAATGGCTTCAACGTGATTGTTGAAAAGCCAATGACCTTTACATTACAGGAAGCCAAAGATCTGAAAAAGAAGCTGGAAGAAAGTGGGATGTTATTGTGTCTTACCCATACTTATTCTGGTTATCCTATGGTAAAACAAGCGCGCGCAATGGTAGCAGATGGTGTTTTTGGGAAAACCAGGAAAATAGTGGTTGAATATTACCAGGGCTGGCTTAGCAGGCTTTCAGAGAGAGAAGGAAATGCACAGGCTTCATGGAGAACAGACCCCAAAAAATCGGGAAAAGCAGGAGCCATGGGTGATATAGGAACACATGCAGCCCATCTTGCTGAATATATTTCTGGTTCAAAGATTACAAAGCTATGTGCCGATTTGAACATTATGGTTCCGGGAAGGGCTTTGGATGACGATGGAAATGTTTTATTAAAATTTGAAAATGAAGCAGCCGGCGTATTGATTGCAAGCCAGGTGGCTGCTGGCGAAGAGAATAATCTAAAAATAAAACTGTATGGGGAGAATGGCGGACTGGAATGGTCGCAACAGGAGCCAAATACCTTGTTGGTAAAATGGTTGGATAAACCGACAGAAATCTACAGAGCCGGAAATAATTACCCAAATACTTTGAGCAGTTTTGCTACCCTAAACACGCGTACTCCTGGCGGCCATCCTGAAGGTTACCTGGAGGCATTTGCCAATATTTACAGAAATTTTGCCCACACACTGATGGCAAAGATAGAAGGCAAAGAACCGACTAAAGAGATGTTGGATTTCCCAGGAATTGAAGATGGTGTGAGAGGAATGGCTTTTATCGAGAATGTAGTTGCTTCGGGAAATTCGAAGGAAAAATGGACCGATTTTGTGCTCTAAACAATTCTCATTTATTGTTTTAACATACCGGGGAATCAAGAACTGTTTCAAACTTTATAGTATATTTCCTCAAGGTCATTTATTATTATCAAAAAAATACTTCAAAAATGACAACAATCAAAGGCCCGGGCATTTTTATTGCGCAATTTATTGGTGCGGAGGCGCCGTTTAATAATTTAAAAAATATTTGCCAATGGGCAAAGGATAAAGGTTTTATTGGCGTACAGCTTCCTACTTTGGATGATCGGTTTATCGATCTGAAAAAAGCAGCTCAAAGTAAAACCTACGCGGATGAAATAACAGGAACAGTCAATAGTTTCGGATTAGAAATTACCGAACTTTCTACTCATCTGCAGGGCCAGTTAGTTGCTGTGAATCCGGCTTATGATGCCTTATTTGATAGTTTCGCACCGGAGCAATATCGAAATAATCCAAAGGCAAGGCAGGAATGGGCGGTTGAACAAATGAAATATGCTGCGAAAGCTTCTCAAAATTTGGGATTGAATGCACACGCTACTTTTAGTGGGTCCTTATTATGGCCTACCGTTTATCCATGGCCGCAAAGGCCGGAAGGTTTGGTGGAAATGGGATTTACAGAACTGGCAAAACGATGGCTTCCTATTTTAAATGTTTTTGACGAATGTGGTGTAGATGTTTGTTATGAAATTCATCCCGGCGAAGATCTTCATGATGGAATTTCTTACGAAATGTTTTTGGAAAAAGCGGGCAATCATAAAAGAGCTTGTTTACTTTACGATCCATCTCATTTTGTGTTACAATGTCTTGATTATTTGGCATATATAGATATTTATCATGATCGCATTAAAGCTTTTCACGTAAAGGATGCTGAATTCAATTCTTCCGGAAAACAGGGTGTTTACGGCGGTTACCAAAGCTGGGTAAATCGTGCTGGCAGATTCAGATCATTGGGAGACGGGCAGGTGGATTTTAAATCGGTATTTAGCAAACTGACAACTTATAATTATAAAGGATGGGCTGTGTTGGAATGGGAAGATTGTTTGAAAAATTCGGAAGACGGAGCAAAAGAAGGCGCAGAATTTATAAAAGATCATATCATTCGGGTAACGGATAAAGCTTTTGATGATTTTGCCGGTACAACTTATGACGAAGCGTTGAATAAATCAGTTCTAGGTTTATAATAAAAATATAT
>JBDTJV010000279.1:0-8272 GCA_039935675.1 Ginsengibacter sp.
GTGATGATGGATCCTATCTTTTTCCAGCCGGTCACCGGTTTGGATTTTTCCCGGGTATTCTTGCCGGGTGGAGAATATCTGAAGAAAAATTCTTTAGTGAAAATATTCACTTTATAAATTCTTTGAAATTACGCGGTTCCTATGGTGTATTAGGAAATGACCAGGTTTATTATAACAATGTTCTGCAGGAATATCAATTTCTATCTACCTATGGCTTCGGCAGTTATACCGTCAACAATTCAGCGTTCAAAACATTGTATGAGCCGGTAGTTCCTAATCCGAATTTTACCTGGGAGGTAGCTAAAAATACAGATGTGGGAATAGAGGGAACCATGCTCAATAACAGCATCAATTTTGAATTTGATTATTTTTATAATCTCCGGGACAACATTCTGTGGCAGAAATTAGGCTCTACTCCACAAAGTTCAGGAATTGCTAATCTTTTGCCTCCTACCAATATTGGCAAATCTGAAAATAAAGGATATGATTTTACTGTTGGATATAATGGTCATGTCAGCGATTTCAGATTTTCTGTAAGTGTAAACGGGGGGTACGCGAAAAATAAAATACTATTCCAGGATGAACCACCGGGCGCGCCCGCCTGGCAACTGGCTACGGGCCATCCATTTAGTTCAGGAGGAGGAGGTGCATATCTTCCTTATGAATATGACGGCATTTTTAAAGATCAAAAAGAAATCGATGCGAATACTATTGATTACAGCGGCCTTACTCCTAAACTCAGGCCTGGTGATATGAAATTTAAGGATATTAATCATGATGGAAAAATTGATGGAAATGACCAGGTAAGATTGGATAAGACAAATGAACCCACGTTTACCGGTGGTGTTAATTTTAATTTTGGCTACAAAAACTTTGATTTGTCTATATTATTCCAGGGAGCTACCGGCGGATTACTCTATATCGGCACTGAATCAGGAGACATTGGGAACTATTTGAAATATTCTTACGATCATCAATGGACAATCGATAATCCAAGTAGTGTAGACCCGCGGATTGCCAACAGGGGCGATACTTATTATACGGGAAACAATACCTATTTTTTAAGAAGCAGTGATTATGTGCGTTTAAAAAATATTGAATTTGGATACACCTTGTCTGACAAAGTTCTTAAGAAAGCTGGCATTAATGCGCTTCGGGCATACGTGAACGCTCTTAATCTTTTAACCTGGGACAAATTAAAAATTTATGATCCCGAATCAACAAGTGGAAACGGACAATATTATCCGCAGGCCAAAATTCTTAACGCTGGTTTTAGAGTAACTTTTTAAAAAACAACGATCATGAAAAAAATAACGATATATAAATTAATTATAATCTCATCTTTTTTATTCTTCCTCGGTTCATGTAAGAAAAACTTTTTAAACACGACTCCTTTAACATCTATTCCTTCAGATGCAACATGGGCAGATGGAGCATTATCCGAAGCCTTTGTTACAAACGCATATAATGGTTTAGGTAATGGTGGCTGGGACGAGCAGGAATTAGCTTCATTAAGCGATGAAACTGTTTTCGTGCATCCGGGACGAGGTATCAATACTATCAATGAAGGAACTTTAACTCCATCTAATTTAGGTTGGATGGATAATACTTACGAGTGGGGAAGTATGTATAGCTATATACGACCATGCAACCTGGCTTTGGAAAAGTTAAAAACCGCCACTTTTAATGACACTGCACTGAATGCCCGGCTACAGGGAGAAGCGCATTTTCTGCGTGGTTATTATTATCAGCAATTGCTCAGATATTACGGTGGAGTCCCAATTGTCGACCATACTTACGAGTTAAATGAAGATTATTCTATAGTGAGAAATACGTATGAAGAGTGCGTGAATTTTATCGTAAAAGATTGTGACAGCGCAGCTTTATTATTGACGGGCAAAAATCTTGCATCTGGCCGTGCAACAGCATTGGCTGCTATGGCACTAAAATCAAGAGTATTACTATATGCTGCGAGCGACCTCCATGATATACCAACCGCAAAAGCAAATTCAAGTACTATCTCCGGCTTTTCAAATCCGGAATTATTAGGTTATGTGTCAGGGGATCGTGCAGCGCGTTGGTTGGCAGCGCAGAATGCTGCAAAAGCCGTACTGGATGCGGGAAGTGGATATATGTTGAATTTGACCGCGCCATTATCTGCTGATGCAGCAAAACAAGCTTACATATCAATGGCAATGGGCGGGGCGAGTAAAGCTCCGGGCTTGGATGCATCTGCAGGTATTGAATTAATATTTATGCGCCAGTTTTCTCCGGATTTATTTACAGGCGGCCCAGGAACAGACGGTACTTCAGTAGGGTTGGATAATGGTCCTAATGGTTATCATAACTGGGCAGGTAATGTTCCTATAGGTCAATTGGTAGATGATTATGAAATGATGGATGGCAGCAAATTTAGCTGGAGCAACCCTGCCGAAGCAGCAGCTCCTTATAAAAACAGGGACCCACGTCTTTATGCGTCCATTTTATATGACGGCGCCGGATGGAAGCCTCGTAATAAAATCACCAGTAATCCGGATCCCGCCAACCAGATTCAGTCCGGGTCTTATGAATCTTCTCCAGGGCAATTACAGGCAGGCCTTGATACAAGGGAAAGTGTTGTTGAGAACTGGAATGCTTCATGGTCAGGATACTATATGCGCAAATTTATTGATCCAGATCCAAACGTAGTCGATAACAATACAAGGCAATACATTCCTTATCCATTCCTGAGATATACAGAGGCAGTATTGAATTATATAGAGGCATCAATTGAATTAGGACAGGAAGATGTTGCGAAAACATGGCTGAATAAAATAAGGTTCCGTGCGGGAATGCCTGCAATTACTTTAACCGGCACTGCATTAAGAGATGAATATAGAAATGAAAGAAGGGTAGAGATGGTATTTGAAGAACAGCGTTATCATGATGCCCGAAGGTGGATGATAGCACCCTCAACGCTGGGACGAAAGTTGCAATTTATAAATGTTACCGGTATCCTTAAGCCTGGAGCAACCGCCCCGAGCCCCTATCAGCATAATGAAACGATTTATACCTACAACTATGTTCCTTTTGTTGATAATACTCTTGAAAACCGCACCTGGATCGACAAAATGTATTTCAGGCCTATAAGCAGGGATGAGATCAACAAGAATGCAAAGCTTGTTCAAAATCCCGGTTACCAGTAAATAAACAAATAATACCTATTTTTAACCTATACCAGTTCGATGTAACTGGTATAGTTGTTTTAATGTTGTTCATTCTTAATTCTAAATTTTGATTAAAAACTTTTCTGCCGGTATTTTTTGCATTCTGCTGATTCTCATCATTGCCGGTTGCAACAATCAGGAGACTGCAAAAGAAAAGTCTCCATCGGGTCCTGCTTTATTTAAGCTATTATCTCCTGAAAACACTCATGTGGATTTTAGTAATAATCTTACTGAAGGACCAAATACCAATGTTCTTTTATATGAATATTTTTATAATGGAGGTGGAGTAGCAGTTGGAGATTTAAATGGCGATGGCCTGCAGGATCTTTATTTTGTTGGTAACATGACACCTAATAAATTGTACTTGAACAAGGGCCACATGAAGTTCCAGGACATTACATCTCCTGAAATTACCGGAAGACCAGGCCCATGGAAAACTGGTGTAACGATGGCTGATGTAAACGGAGATGGAAAACTGGACATTTATTTATGTTATTCAGGAAAACTACCGGCAGCAAAAAGAACGAATCAATTATTCATAAATCAAGGGAATGACAGTAATGGTATTCCCCATTTTAAAGAGGAGGCCGAACAATATGGACTGGCAGATTCTTCCTATTCCACTCAAGCTTATTTTTTTGATTTTGATCATGATGGAGACCTGGATATGTTGCTCTTAAATCATAATCCTAATTCACTTCCTGTGTTGGATGATTCAGTAACTGCCAGAATTTTCAAGCAACCCGATCCTTTGACTGGTATCAGGCTTTTTCGAAATGATAATGGACATTTCAAAGATATTACTGACAAATCAGGGTTAAGCAGTTCGTCCTTAACCTACGGACTGGCAGCAGGCATAGCAGACATAAATGGAGATGGGTGGCAGGATATTTATATTTCAAATGATTACGCAGTTCCTGATTATTTGTACATCAATAATCACGATGGTACGTTCACAAATGTTATACAAAAGAGTATGGGACATACCAGCGAGTTTTCAATGGGGAATGATATTTCAGACATCAATAACGATGGTTATCCTGATATTTTTACACTGGATATGTTGCCTGAAGATAATCGCAGGCAAAAATTATTGGTTTCTCCTGATAATTATAGCAGATTTGATTTATCACTTCGTTCTGGTTTTTATTACCAGTATATGCGCAATATGCTGCAATTAAATAATGGCAATGGCACCTTCAGCGAAATAGGACAACTGGCGGGAATATCAAATACAGATTGGAGTTGGGCGCCTTTATTTGCGGATTATGATAATGATGGCTGGAAAGATCTATTTGTAACCAATGGCTATCTGCGCGATTATACCAACATGGATTTTATAAAATACATGAATGATTATGTAAAAAGCGCACAAAGGCTTGAGAAAAGCGATGTCCTGAAAATAATAGATAGTATGCCTTCTTCCAACGTGCTTAATTATATGTTCAAAAATAATGGCAACCTGACTTTTACAGATGTGAGCAAATCCTGGGGTTTTACTTTTCCCTCCAATAGCAATGGCGCTGTTTATGCTGATTTAGATAATGACGGCGACCTCGATTTAGTAACTAATAATGTTAATCAACCGGCATTTATTTTCGAAAATTTGTCGGATATACAATTGAAAAATAATTACCTGGAGGTTGCGTTAAAGGGAGAATCACTCAATACGGAAGGAATAGGAGCAAAGATTACCATTTATTGCAAAGGGATGCAGCAATACCTGGAACAGATGCCTGCGCGGGGTTTCCAGTCAAGTGTATCTCCTGTATTACATTTTGGATTAGGAAAGGAAAAGCAAGTCGACTCGCTTAAAATTATATGGAATGGTGGAAAGGAACAAGTTATTAATAATATAACAGGTAACCAATTGATTACTTTGGAAGAAAAAAATGCGAAAAAATTTTATCATCCTGTCAAATTAGTTCAACCTCTGTTTCATGAAATAAAGCCGCCAATAAGTTTTGCCGATCAATCAAATACTGTAAATGATTTTTTACGCCAGTCTTTAATGGTGAATCCAATGTCATTCTTTAGCCCTTGCATCGCTAAAGCAGATGTAAATAATGATGGGTTAGAAGATGTATTCATTGGTGGTGGGGCAGGGCAAACAGCTGAGCTTTTCATCCAGGAAAAAAATGGCAGTTTTGTGAAAAAAACGGAACCATCATTTGACCAGGATAAAATGAGCCAGGATGTAGACGCTGTTTTTTTTGATGCAAATGGGGATGGATTTCCTGACCTGTATGTCTGCAGTGGCGGAGATGATAATTTCCTTCCTGGAGACACTTTATTGCAAGACAGATTATACCTTAATGACGGTAAGGGAAACTTTATCAAAAGTTTGAATTCATTACCTGAGATGTATACAAGCTCAGCTTGCGTGAAAGTGGATGATGTAAATGGAGATGGTTTTCCTGATTTATTTGTAGGAGGAAGGGTCATTCCGGGACGCTATCCAGAAGTGCCGGAAAGCTATTTGCTGATCAACGACGGTAAGGGGCATTTTAAAAATGAAATAGGTGTATTGGCGCCCGGGCTGGAAAAAATAGGAATGGTAACAGATGCTGCATGGGTAGATATCAATAATGACGGCAAGAAAGATTTGGTTGTAGTAGGAGAGTGGATGCCGATAAGTGTATTCATTAACAGCAACGGCCACTTAACCAATAAAACATCTGATTATTTTGATAAAAATTACAATGGCTGGTGGAATAAAATATTAATAGCTGATATTAATAAAGATGGCAAGCCTGATATTATAGCAGGCAATTTTGGATTAAATTCACAGTGCCGCGTAAGCGATAAAGAACCGGCAGACCTTTATTATAAAGATTTCGATAACAATGGAACAGTTGATCCAATTCTTTGTTTCTACATCCAGCACAAAAGTTATCCGTTCGTTACAAGGGATGAAATGATCAACCAGATTCCGATGATTCACACCCGTTTCCCTACTTTTAAAAGTTATGCTGACGCAACTATAAATGACATATTTACTGCTGACGAAATGCAAGGAGCCAAACATTTACGGGCAAATGATTTAAGCACCAGTTTATTTTTGTCCCGCCCAGATGGGAAATTCCATAAAAAAACATTGCCTTTGCAGGCCCAGTTTTCTCCTGTCTTTACTATTACAGAACTGGATTATAATAAAGATGGAAATCCTGATTTACTCTTGTGCGGAAATATCAAACATGCACGGATACGCTTCGGTAAGAGTGATGCCAATTATGGCATACTTTTAAAAGGTGATGGCAAAGGGAATTTCACTTATGTCAATCAATTGGAATCTGGTTTTCATATTCGCGGGGATGTGCGTAGTGTAATTCAAATTAATAATCAATTAATATTTGGTGTCAACCAGGAAGCACTACAGTCTTATCGATTATCAAATCCTGCAAAATAAGAAGATGTCATGTGTTTATATCAAAGGTTCTTATCGAACTTTCGTAGAACTATAAAATTTGAATCACCTTTTTTCCATTGAGAATATTAAAATATTTTTTTAGAAATAGGACTAAATAAAAATAGGGAATCATTCTATTTCTTTTTAGAAAAATTTAAATCCTGGAAATCAAAGCTGAAATCAGTCAACGGAGAAATAGGTTTCATTTTTATCCCGTTCGCATTTCCTTCGGCATCAAGGTCAAACATTACGTAAGCATCCGCATCCATACTTCTATCATTCCATTTTACAATAAATGTGTTGCCTTTGTAAAAGATCATTTCACCGGTAAGCCGTGGAGAATTTACTGATTCAAACCAGGGTTTTCCATTTTTTTCAGAAATAACTACCTCTCCAAACCATGGATCAGTATAAGTTCCGGCATATTTTGAGAAATCTATTTTACCCGTATTTCTCTTTTGTTCTTCATTAATATCCGACCATATTTTGTCCGTTATATTTTTAGCTTCGGCTTCGCGTTTCAATACCATATCATTATATTGATTTACGCGATCCTTTCCTTTAATTCCATAATAACTGTCTTTTATAGTATTGGTAATTGCCGTAAATGCTGCTCCCGACTGTTGATTGGTAAATACGATAATTCCTAATTTTAATTCGGGTATTAAGGTAACTTGTGTTACAATCCCTGCGAGGCCTCCTGTGTGCGTTGGCACTTTATAGCCATTTTCATCGCTCAAAAACCATCCTAGACCATACGATGCAAAGTGCGTATTATAAGTGGTTTCGCCATGCACCGGAATGATGGTTTGAGGTGTCCACATTTCTTCATGGGTTTTTGGAAAAAGTAGCTGTTCTTTTTGATTGTTTCCATATTTTCCTTCGTTCATTTGCATAATGATCCATTTGCTCATATCATGGACAGAACTGTAAATACCACCGGCAGCATCTGCAACATATTTCCAGTCACGATGTATCACCTGGACTTTTCCATTTACAGGTGCATGCGGATCAATCACATTATTTTTATTTTTTAAAAGATCGTAATTCGGTGCACTTTCAGTCATTTGTAGAGGAGTCAATATTTTCGTTTGGATAAAATCCTCCCATTTCATTCCTGAAACCCTTGCTACCACTTCGCCTGCAACGATGTACAATAAATTATCGTAATCATATTTTGTGCGAAAATCAGAAGCCTGTTTTAAATAGCGCAGATTATGAATAATATCTTTTAACGTAAAAGTGCTGCTGTCGGGCCATATCATCAGATCGCCGGCTCCTAATCCGAGTCCACTTCTATGTGTGAGTAAATCGCGAATAGTAAAATTTTCTGTGACATACGGTGCATACAATTTAAATTCAGGAATATAATCAGTTACCCTGTCATTCCAGTTCAATTTGCCTTCATCCACAAGTATGCCTAAAGCTGCCACTGTAAAGGCTTTACTGTTAGAGGCAATTCCAAAACGAGTATGTGCATCCATTTTTTCCATAGTGTTCAAAGACGTGACACCATATCCTTTTTCATAAAGAATTTTTCCATCTTTTACTATGGCAACAGCAATGCCGGGAACATCGAATGTCTTGATCGTTCTTTCTACAAGTGCATCAATTTGGGAAGAAGTAATTGGCTGAGCAAAAATATTAAATCGGAAAA
>JBDTJV010000280.1:0-2732 GCA_039935675.1 Ginsengibacter sp.
ATAATTTTTAAACATAAAAGATAATTTCTGATGTATGATGTAATGATGTCTGATATATGCATTTACTGCCGATTGCTATTTGGATTTTTGAAACGATTGTATGACTAATAGTGTATTCCATAATTTATTATTCAGCTCTCAACAGTAAACAAATAAATATTCTGTATTCTTGATTTCTTAATTAGCAAATTGGCTAAACACATTAGCTAATCAATTTATTCACCCCTTAAACTTTCCACAGGATTGGAGACCGCTGCTTTTAAGGCCTGGAAACTTACCGTTAATAATGCTAATAGAACAGTGAGCAAAGCTGCGGCAATAAAGATCCACCAACTGAATATAGTCTTGTAAGAAAAATTCTGCAGCCATTTGTTCATTAGCCACCATGCTATTGGGGCAGCCAAAATAACAGCGATCAGTACCAGTTTTATAAAATCTTTAGAAAGAAGCGAAACAACCTGTATTACAGTGGCTCCTAATACTTTGCGGATGCCTATTTCTTTTGTTCGTTGTACCGCCATAAATGTAGCAAGCCCGAACAAACCGAGACAAGCGATTAGTATTGTTAACGAGGTAGACACAGTAAGAATTTTAGAAAGCCTTTCCTCCGACAGGTATAAATTATTGTAAGCATCGTCCATAAACGAGTATTGAAAAGGTGTTTCTTTATCATACTTTTCGTATATGCCACCGATTCGCTGAATTAAATTGTGAACGTTGGTGTGAGGTTTTATTACAGCAAACATACATCCTCCTTCGCTGCCCCATCTTGATAGCGTATCTGCTGAAATAAAAAAACATAATGCACCTATTTTGTTTTGCAGCGTTTCATAATTAAAATCTTTTACAACACCCACTACGTCAAAAGATTGGCCTCCCAGGTTTATTTGCTTATGTAATGGAGCATCGCCGAGATTAAGTTTTGATACCGCTTCCTCATTAATAATTATTGAATTTTTTTGCATATAATGCGGGCTGGAGGGAGGCTTCTTCCATTTTAGATCAAGAACATTAGTGAAATTTTCATCAACATTTAAAACCGATACAGAAACATCGGTTTTTGTGTTGTACGTTTTTGCAAAGTACATATCGTACCCTTTATACATGGGATAACTTGCAGTAGCGGTTTGAGATATCCCCGCAAGCGAAGCAGTTTCGGTTTTAAAAGCCGAATAGTGTTTTCCGATAGATGGCGCAAACGGTATCATTACAATATTTTCTTTGCTCACGCCAGTATCGGTATTTTTTATATAATGGATCTGCTTGCTGATGACAATACCACAAATAATCAGCACAACCGAAATAGCGAACTGGAAAACAGTTAGGAATTTTCTTACGCCCAGGCCACTGCTCTTATTGAATTTACCGTACAATACTTTTAAAGGGGTATAAGCGGAAAGCAAAACACAAGGATAGATGGCAGAAAGAATTACTGTTACGACAAACAATGCTGCAAAAGATGAAAGCAGGTAAGGATTGTAAAAAAATGATGTATCAATATCTATTTGCAGAAATGAAAAGAAATCAGGCTCAAAGAACAAACATAGCAGGCAGGCGATAAGGAAAGACATGCCAGTGTAAACTGCTGATTCGATAAAGAACTGAGCGGCTATAGATTTCTTTGAGGCCCCTACAACTTTTCGTATGCCGATTTCCCTGGCGCGAACTGAAGAACGGGCTGTGGAAAGGCTTACATAATTGGTGAGTGCCAGCAACAAAATAAGGGCGGCTATAAAAGGAAAAATGAAAAGATACTTTGTGTTGATACTGTTGCCATAATTAGCGGACAAGTGAGTACTTGTTAAAGAAGTTGCGATGTAGCGTTCATTGTTTTCATGGTTCGTATTTTGACTCAATTGTAAAAGTGTTTTTTCAAGCTGTGAAGCAGAGGAAGGTTTATTCAACAAGAAATAAGTAGAGAAGCTTCCAAGTTGCACTGTTTGCGATTCCAGCAAGGGTTTATAATCATCTATTGCTGCAATGCTTGATAACGAAGCGATGAAATCATAATTAATACTTGAGTTTGAAGGAGCATTTTCAGCAACACCTGTTACTGTAAAATTGTAAGCATTGTTATAACGGATTATTTTACCAACCGGATTTTCTTTGCCGAAAAATTTCCGGGCAGCATCCTTGGATATCACAACCGTTAAAGGATTTTTTAAGACCTGCTGCCGATTGCCTTCCAGTAATTTAAATGAAAAGAAATTGAAGAAGTTGCTGTCGGCGAATAAAAATTGTTCATCAATAAACTTTAGTGAGGCAGTTTCCGGATTTTGTATTACAGGCTTTTTAAAATCATACATCAATCGCGTAAAACTTTCTACTGACGGATCGGTTTGCTTTACCAGCGGGGCAGTTGCATAACTCATTTTGGGCAGAAATATAGAGTCGTTACCCATCTTCACTTTGCCCTGGATCCAGAATATATTGTTTGCATTTTTATGAAATCTGTCATAACTGGATTCATGCTCCACAAATAGTATGATTAGCATACATACTGCCAATCCTATGGCAAGGCCGAATATATTTATGATGCCGTAAGTTTTATTTCTCAGAAGATTTCGCCAAGCGGTTTTAAAATAATTTTTAAACATAAAAGATAATTTCTGATGTATGATATAATGATCTCTGATATAAGTATTCCCTTCCGATTGCTATCTGGATTTTTGAAACGATTGTATGACTAATAGTGAATTCCATAATTAATTCTTCAGCTCTCAACAGTAAAC
>JBDTJV010000281.1:0-2901 GCA_039935675.1 Ginsengibacter sp.
TATAATTCCACATTTCTTTAAGACGATCTTTTATCTTTTGCCGAAAAGGAATTTGGGAAAGGTAATTTTGAGTTACCAGGTTTTCTTGCGTTACCCATTCCTTTGTTTCAGCGCTGTTATCGTCTTCCAGCCACCGATAGGGATCTTTAACTTTCGTTCCAAAATAATTATCCTCCTGGTCCCCTTTTTGGGTATCAGGATATTTTATTTGAGAAAATGTATTGGTAGTAATTGCCATCAGTAGAAAAAAGGGGAATTGCTTCATGATAAATATTGATTTATCAAATGAAGTTAGAATAATTCAAAAAAGAAGGTTTATATTTTCATGAAATAACCGATACAGTAAACCAACAAATAACACTGATTTCTATTCCTGGTTAGCCAATTCCATTTACAGCCATTTCCCGCTTGATTTTTGAAACCAATCCCTGCAAAACTTTTCCCGGGCCACATTCTGTGAATAAAGAAGCTCCATCAAATATCATTTGTTCGATGGTTTGAGTCCATTTTACCGGACCGGTTAGTTGTGCAATCAAATTCGATTTTATTTCTTCCGGTTCAGTAACTGCTTTTGCCGTCACATTTTGATAAACAGGACAAAAAGGAATATTAAAGCGCGTGCTTTGAATAGCTTCTGACAGTTCTTCTTTTGCCGGTTGCATTAATGGTGAATGAAAAGCGCCACCCACAGGAAGGATCAATGCCCTCTTGGCGCCTGCGGCTTTTAGTAAAGTGCACGCTTCTTCAATTCCCAATACAGAACCTGAAATAACAATTTGACCGGGGCAATTATAATTTGCCGGAACAACAATTTCATTGATGACCGATGCGCAAATTTCTTCCACCTTCTTATCCTCAAGGCCGAGAATAGCCGCCATTGTAGATGGATTTATTTCACATGCCTTCTGCATTGCCTTTGCCCTTACAGAAACCAATTTTAAAGCATCTGTAAAACTCAAACATCCATTGGCGACCAATGCAGAAAATTCTCCCAGGGAATGACCGGCAACCATGCCAGGCTTTGTTTCCACAAGGGTTTTATAGGCAATAACAGAATGTAAAAAAACAGCAGGTTGCGTCACACTGGTTTGTTTCAATTCATCTGCAGTTCCATAAAACATTACATCTGAGATCGAAAAGCCCAACACATCATCTGCTTCCTGGAAAAGTAATTTAGCTTGTTCATCTTCATCAAATAAGTTTTTCCCCATTCCAATAAACTGCGATCCCTGCCCGGGAAAAATAAATGCATGCGCCATAATTTTATTTTTATCTTCTTTTAACCAGGTCTGCCTGTATCAAATTAATAAATTCATTTCGCGTGGTTTGCTTTTCAAATTCACCAAAAAAAGCAGATGTGGTGGTAACAGAATTTTGTTTTTGAACGCCCCGCATCATCATACACAAATGTTCTGCCTCAATAACAACCGCTACGCCAAGAGGATTTAAAGTATCTCTTATTGCATCAAGGATTTGAGTGGTTAATCTTTCCTGCACCTGCAATCTTCTTGAAAAAACATCAACTACGCGCGCCAGCTTGCTTAATCCTGTAATCCATCCGTTTGGAATATAAGCAATGTGTGCTTTGCCAAAAAATGGCACCATGTGATGCTCACACATACTGTACAATTCGATATTTTTTACAATAATCATTTCGCTGATGTCTTCATGAAATTTAGCCGAATTTAAGATTTCATGGGCATCTAAAGAATATCCCTGGGTGCAATATTGCATTGCTTTCGCAATACGTTCAGGTGTTTTTAATAACCCTTCCCTATCCGGATCTTCACCTATCAACTTAAGCGTGTCTCGATAGTTTTTTTTCAACGCTTCAGTTACATCCTCATCATAATGTTCAATTTTTTTATAACCCATAATTTTTTCATTTAAATTAATCAGTTTGCAGGATATTCTGCATAATTTCTTTCCGTTTCGTACAAACGAATTTGCATATCAAGTTTTTCGTCAACCTTGTTTCTAAGAATATTATAGATCACGATAGCAATATTTTCTACAGTTGGATTAAGATCTGCAAATTCGGCAACATCCATGTTCAGGTTTTTGTGATCCAATTTTTCCAAAATATTTTCTTTGATGGTATCGCTCAAAAATTTGAGATCAATGACAAAACCAGTATCAGGAGCTGGTTCGCCGGTAATTTTTACCACCAGGTCATAATTATGTCCATGAAAATTAGGGTTGTTGCATTTACCAAATACTAAGTTGTTCCTGTTTTCATCCCAGGCGGGATTATGTAAACGGTGGGCAGCATTAAAATGTTCTTTTCTATAAACCGATACTTTTTTATTCATTCTATAAATATAAATAAATCACTTCATCAATTATTATTCCTGTTTTTAAAAAGTTTAATTATGATCCCAAATCATAAAGGTATTTTTAATTGCTAAAAATGGATCCTTTTAAAAAAACCTGGACACATTGAATTTGAATCTATTCTCCAAAATATTCAACAAATATTCGCGGAGTTTCATACAATTTTATACAATGCAATTCAACACCTTGCGGTAAAAGTGGAGACAATTGTTGCCAGATAGCAATGGCTAAATTTTCAGTTGAACACATTTTTCCTTTCAAAAAATCAACATCCAGGTTTAAATTTTTATGATCTACTTTTTCAAGAATATTATCTTTGATCAAAGTACTTAGAATTTTTGCATTCACAACGAAACCAGTATCAGTTGCCACTTCTCCTTTAATCGTTACATGCAATTCGTAATTATGACCATGCCAGTTTTCATTGGCGCATTTTCCGAAAACAATTTCGTTTTTTTCAATGCTCCATTCAGGGTTGAATAACTTATGAGCCGCATTAAAATGTTCGATACGTGTTAAAAACAACATTGAATACCCAATTTTCGGTCAAAGGTAAACTCATGATTT
>JBDTJV010000282.1:0-2531 GCA_039935675.1 Ginsengibacter sp.
ATGAGCAGCGTTTGGCAAAGAAGAAGTCATGTTCCCAATTACGTTTTTGATACCATCGAATCTTTGCCCGAAAATACACATCCGATGACGCAGTTTGTCGTAGGAATTATGGCGCTTCAAACTGAAAGTGTATTTGCAAAAAATTATTCGGAAGGAATGAGCAAAAAAGATTATTGGTCTGCAGCTTTTGATGATGCCATGGATCTTATTGCCAGACTTCCAAGAATTGCAGCTTACGTTTACCGGAGAAAATACAAAAACGGAAAACACATCCAGCCTAATGGATTGCTGGATTGGGCGGGAAATTTTGCACACATGCTAGGATATGAAGATGAAAGTTTCCACGAACTTATGCGCCTTTATATGACCATACATTCTGATCATGAAGGCGGTAATGTTTCAGCCCATACTACTCATTTGGTCGGATCAGCTTTAAGTGATCCCTACCTCGCTTTTGCTGCCGGAATGAATGGATTGGCTGGCCCTTTACATGGACTTGCCAACCAGGAAGTAATTAAATGGATATTCGAAATGCAAAAGGAAATTGGCAGCGATCTTCCTACGAATGAACAGATTGGAGATTATGTAAGAAAAACATTATCAGAAGGTAAAGTAGTTCCAGGCTATGGCCACGCTGTTTTAAGAAAAACAGATCCACGTTTTGAAGCACAAATGGAATTTGGCAAAAAGCATATGCCTGACGACAAGTTGGTTCAAACAGTTTGGAATATTTATGAAACCGTTCCGCCAATCTTACAATCTATTGCCAAAATAAAAAACCCATGGCCAAATGTGGATGCACATAGCGGCGCTTTACTGGTACACTATGGCATGGTAGAATATGAATTTTATACTGTTTTATTCGGGGTGGCAAGGTCATTAGGAGTTCTGGCAAGTCTTTGCTGGGACAGGGCTTTGGGCTATCCGCTGGAAAGGCCAAAGTCAGTTTCTAACCGTTTGGTGAAACTCTGGCTCGACGGAAAAGAGGAAATCTGGGGAGATTAATAAAAGATAATTAAAAAAAAGGCCGGTCATTGACCGGCTTTTTTTGTGGAGGATACCGGACTCGAACCGGTCACCTCAAACATGCCATGCTTGCGCTCTACCAGATGAGCTAATCCCCCGATGACCGCGCAAATATAAAGATGATAACAGCAGATTTAAAATAATTTTTCATGGCATTAGCAAATAATTTTCTAAATTTTTAAATGACTTTAAAACCTTCATTAAACTTTCGCAAAAATGAAGCATCTAAAAAATAAAATTCCCTCTATGAAAAAGTTATTTTTTCTCTTAAGCACTTGCTTTCTAATGTTGATCGCAATTTCAGGTTGCGGACCTTCGAGGGTTGTTGTCCGCGAAAGGCCTGTTGCACCGCTTTATAGCCGGCCAGGCGCACCCGGCCCAAACTATGTTTGGGTAGAAGGTGAGTGGGTGAGACATCGTAGTAATTATGTGTACAGAAGAGGATATTGGGCGCACCAAAGATATGGCCACATGTATTACATTCCTGGCAAGTGGATAAGTGAACGTCAAGGCTGGGTTTGGAGCCAGGGACATTGGCGTTAATGCATATTATTGTTGGAAGATGATGCTAACCAAATTTACCCGTTTTTAGTAACGGGTTTTTCTGTATATTCAATTTCAAATGCTATTTTAATGAATCAGATTGAAATTGATAAACTTTTTGTCATAGACATTGAAACCGTTTCAGAGAAAGAACATTTCCATTTACTGGATGATGAATGGAAAGAGTTGTGGGTTGAAAAAGCCGGGAAGAGTCTTCCTCCAAATGTTACCGCCGAAGAATATTATCCCATGCGCGCCGCCATCCTGGCTGAGTTTGCAAAAGTAGCGTGCATTAGTTTTGGCTATTTTAAGAAAGAAAATAACTCCTGGCAATTCAGAATAAAATCTTTGTGCTCAGAAAATGAAAAAGAGCTGTTGAACCAGTTTGTTACCACGCTTCAACAATTACATGTCAATCACAACTGGATCTTTACCGGGCATAATATCAAAGAATTTGACGTTCCTTTTCTATGCAGAAGAATGTTGATCAATCAAATTCCGATTCCTTCATATATTGATTTTCAAAACATGAAACCATGGGAAACCCCTGTCCTCGACACATTGCATTTATGGCGATTCGGCGATTATAAGCATTACACTTCTTTAAAACTACTCGCTGCCGTATTAGGAGTTCCTTCGCCAAAAGATGATATTGATGGAAGCCAGGTCGGGGATGTTTACTGGAAAGAAAAAGACCTGAACCGCATCTCTGTCTACTGCGAAAAAGATGTAGCTACTGTAGCCAACGTAATTTTAAGATTCAAAGGGTTGCCTCTTTTAAAGGATGAACAGATTGTTTTTGTGGGACGCTAATACAGTAAACAAACAAATACCTTCTTTTTCTATTTTGGAAATGACAACTAATATCTATTTTTTGTTTCCATCTGCATCCAATTCTACAATTTCATAACCGAAGCTTTTTAATCCTGGCACAAACAGGTCGGTATCGCCAATCAATAAAA
>JBDTJV010000283.1:0-3124 GCA_039935675.1 Ginsengibacter sp.
CCATTGATGTAGATCGTAAATAAGATCGCATTGGCCATTAATGATAGACTGATTGATACAGTGATAAGGTTTGGATTAAATTTCATCCATTGAAGCATCTCGGAAAGGGAAAAATTTTTAAACTTTATAAGTTTATAGATCAAAAATCCAATCATGGGCGCGATAAAGCCTAATGCAAGCCCGAATATTAAATTGTCCTTTTTAAAGATCATAAAATATCCCAGGTTTTTTCTAATTCTTTTTTTAATGTATAATTGGTAAGATCAAATTGAACGGGAACCACACTTACATAATTATGTTCGAGCGCCCAGACATCTGTGTCTTCTGCTTTGTCAAAATTTTTAAACTCGCCTGTCAGCCAGTAATATTTTCTTCCATGCGGATCAAGGCGTTCGTCAAAATCCTCATCATATTTTGCGTAAGCTTGTTTGCATACTTTTATTCCGTTCATTAGTCCCAAAGGCACTGCCGGAATATTTACATTCAGAAGAAAATGCTTTGTCAATTTTTTCTTCAGAAGGCTTTCGACGATTTTATGCACGTAAAATTCTGAGGCATTGAAATCTGCTTCAATACTATAATCAAGTAATGAAAATCCAACAGAAGGAATACTTTCGATAGAGGCTTCCATCGCGGCACTCATTGTTCCGGAATAAATTACATTAATAGAATGATTGGCACCATGATTAATGCCACTCAAGCAGATGTCTGGTTTTCTATGTAAAATTTTGTCAACGGCTAGTTTTACGCAATCTACTGGTGTACCGTTCGTTTGCCAGGCTTCTGCATCTTCAAATAGGTCTTTTACTTTATTTAATCTCAGAGGAACGCCGATCGTGATCGCGTGTCCCATTCCACTTTGAGGTTTGTCAGGTGCTACCACCACCACATCGCCTAAATCCTTCACCGCATTTACCAAACTATGTATTCCGGGGGCTGTTATTCCATCATCATTGGTAACTAAAATTATGGGCCTTTCTTCTTTTATTTCTGTCATTTACTTATTTCAGTTTCTATTTATTGTTCTTATTCACCATTTCTAACTCACCATTCACCTCAAAACCATCTAAACCAAGGCCTTGATACTGCTTCCCTAAACGGCCACGGAATAGCAATTAGTATAAGAAGCAGCGCAATTCCGAAAAATACCAGGCTTTTATTAAATTTTGAACGCGAAGTTGCCGCTTTCTTAACTGCGATTCTTCCTGCATGAACAAGTATCCAGGCAATGATCATCATCACTTCATGTTCCATAGTAAAAAATCTAACGTATGGATCTTTCATGCTTTCTCCAATATGTTTTAAACTATCAAACCATACACCATTAAAATACAGGATCAGTCCGATCAATAATTGGATATCCATCGAAAGCATAAAGAAAAAATTACTCCTGCTATCTCCAGGCAAATAGTCTCTTTTAGAAGTTTTGCCGGAAATCGCGCTTATCACAGCCCAAAATCCGAATAGTAAAACCAGCCAGCGTAATAAATTGTGTAGTACAAGAACAGTCTGCATATTGAAAAATTTTGGCAAAAATAAGGCTAAACCTGCAGAAGTTGCCCATTGTCCAATCTTAAAAAAAGTGCCCGGGTTTTATTAACTGAGGATATTCTTTCTGGAATTTCTTTATTTCAGGGATGGAAACATTTTCAACATACATGCTGCCTGGGTTTTTTTCTATATAATCCTGGTGATAATTTTCCGCTGTCCAGAATTTAGTAAGAGGCATCACCTGCACAGCAACCGGAGCGTGGTATTTACCCGAAGCATTCAACTGTTTGATATAATTTTCAATTTCTGTTTTTTGTGTAGGGTTGTCATAAAAGGCAATAGAACGATATTGACTTCCAAAATCAGGCGCCTGTCCATCGGTTTGTGTTGGGGCCTGACCCGCAAAATAAACTTCCAATATAGTATTATAAGTGATTTTTGAAGGATCGTAATAAACGGTTACACTTTCTGCATAACCAGTATTCCCGGTTTCAACCATCTCATAATCGGGATTTTTTACCGAGCCGCCAGCATAACCTGAAACTGCATCTATTACCCCTTTTACACTTTCAAATAAACCTTCTTCATGCCAGAAACAACCGGCGGCAAAAGAAGCATGGCTGTATTTTGAAAGATCTTGCTGGGAATTATTTGCCACATTCTGTTTGGTTGATTTTTGGGCGCACGATACAAAACCTGTTATCATTGTAGCGGTGAAAATTAAAACTATAAAAGATTTCATAAATTGTTTTTCTAAAAATACGCTTACTTTAAAGGAAGGGATGTTAAAAAAAAGTTGAATCCCGGGCTACTTTTTATACCCTTGATAATTTTTTTACATGCTTGTTGCTACTCAATTGACTATCTAACTAAATTCTCAAGGAAAGGAAAATAATATTTGACAGTAAACGAACAATTAAAGGATATTTTTATTCTAGCAGGGGTATTTGTAATTTAGACTACCTGTTTTTGGAAAGAACTATCTTCAATCAACAGGTCAAATACGTTTACTTTTAATATAATTTTCTAACTTATTAACCAAAAATTACCAGTCAGTCCTTCGTAAATGAATAATAACAAAAGCGATATTAATGACGGAATGTTATGGCAATCTTTTATCGAGGGAGATAATCAAAGCCTTGAAAAAATTTATCGGATTTATTTTGATAAAATATACCATTATGGAAATAAATGGTTAAATGACCCCACATTCACAGAAGATATCATCCAGGATCTTTTTGTAAAGCTGATCCGCAATCGGCAAAACCTTTCTCAAACTACTTCAATCAAATTTTATCTGTTTCGCTATTTCAGGTCTTTGGCTTTAGATAAAATAAAGGCTGAAAAAAAAATGCTTCTATTGGACGACCCGGGCGATGAAATGTTTCCTATCCATATAACTCCTGAAAATTCTCTTATTGACAAACAGGAATACCAGTTAATAAAAGAAAAGCTTTCTTCTGTTCTTTCTACGCTGACCCCTCGTCAGCGGGAAGTACTGTTTCTCAGGTATAGTGAAGGATTTTCCTACCAGGAAGTAGCTGAAATGATGGGTCTTACTACCAAGGCTGCCTATAAATTAATGGCTCGTGCTATCGATGCCATCAAAGAGCAAATTCCTATTGCTTTTACC
>JBDTJV010000284.1:0-5157 GCA_039935675.1 Ginsengibacter sp.
TACAGGAAAAAAATAAAATCGATGCGGAAAGAACTACAAACGTAAAATCTTTTGATTTCATTAATTGGGGTTATAAACTATTGAATAGTAATTAGGAAATGAAGATTTTTTATACAATCTATTGATAAGACTGAGCGGGTTGGTTTATTATACAATAGAATACAATCTTCAAGAATTACTAACGAATAAATATTTGATATTATTGTATACGTCAGTAAACAAATAATTACATTCTCAATATTTTATAGAAAAAGCAGTTATTTCCTCTCAAAAACTTTTTCTCCATTTACAAAAGTCATCATCACTTTGGTATTCAAAACATCTTTTTCGTTGGCTTTCATTAAATCGGTGTCTAACAAAACAAAGTCAGCAAATTTTCCTTTTTCAAGACTTCCTTTTTCGTTTTCTTCGAAGCTGGCTTTAGCTGCCCAAATAGTCATTCCGCGCATAGCATCCTCCCGGCTTAATGCGTTTTCCATTTGAAAACCCCCTTCAGGCCAACCTTTGGCATCCTGACGAAATACAGCAGCATAAAAAGTTTTGATCGGGGAAATATCTTCTACAGGAAAATCAGTACCCAATGGTATCCATCCGTTTTGTTGTTTTAATTCTTCATTGGCGTAGGCATATTTCAATCTTTCTTTTCCCAGCCTGTTACCCGCCCAATACATGTCAGAAGTAGCATGCGTTGGCTGAACGGAAGGAATAATATTATAATCGCCAAAATAATGGAAGTCATTTTTATTCACTACCTGCGCGTGTTCGATCCGCCAGCGAAGATCATTTTTGCCTTTTAAATATTTCGCATAAATTTTCAACATCATCCTGTTGGCGGAATCACCGATAGCGTGAGTGCTCATCTGGTAACCATGTTCCGAAATCAGTTTGGCCATTGCGTCGAAATGCTCCGGTGAACTAAGTAAAAATCCACTCCATCCTGTTTTATCAGAATAAGGTTGTAACAAGCAGGCTCCCCTTGAACCCAACGCCCCATCTGCAAATAATTTGAATCCACATACATGAACTTTGCCCGTGTTTATTCTTCCATTTTTAAATAAAAAATCATAGTTCTTTTTGCGGTCACTCAGCATAATGAACATTCGCATCTTTAATAGATTTTCTTTTTGCAGTGAATCAACAAATAAGACTGATTCGTAATCAAGTCCACAATCAGCAACAGTTGTAAGTCCATCGGCAAAACAATTTTTTTGCGCCGACAACAAGGCTTGTGATAATTGAGCCTTACTTGCTTCCGGAACCCTGGAATAGACGCGACCTGTTGCGTTATCTACTAATATGCCTGTGAGCTTTTCATCTTTTACTTCTACTTCACCGCCGGAAATTTTCTCTCCTGGTTTTACTCCGGCAATTTCCAATGCTTTCTCATTGGCAATCGCTGCATGTCCATCTATGCGCGATAAGATTACCGGCCGGTCAGGAAACATTTCATTCAATTTTTGATTGTCCGGAAAATTTTTTTCAGGCCAGTCGTTTTGATCCCAGCCATTCCCGATCAGCCAGCCTTCAGGATGTTTTTTAGAAAAGGTTTCCAATCTGTCCAGAACTTCTGTCCAGCTTTTCGTTCCCACCAAATCGGCCTGTTGCAATCCCAAACCATAATCGAAGAAATGAGAATGTGCATCAATGAATCCGGGAAAAATGAACTTACCTTTTGCATCAATTTTTTCGTTAGCGTCAAATTGTTCCTTCAAAGTTTTAGTGCTTCCAATCGCGATAATTTTTCCATTGTCCACAGCAACAGCTTCTGCTTTTGAAAATTGTTTATTTACAGTATAGACAGTGGCATTGTAAACCAGCAGGTCGATTTTTTGTTTGGGTTTCATAGAGGATAAAATAGAAAGTGAAAAAAGGAGGAGAAAAATTTTCATCAAAAAGGATTTAGTTTATTCAATAAAAATATAGAATTTTTTTATGCAAAGCTTATAGATAGTTTTGTGCCTCGAAAAAAAAGTTTCATCTTCAGAGAATGAGTTGCGAATATTTTTGTAGAAAGTATGGTTTTCTAAATTGGAATCCAGTTTATTTCAAAAGCATAATGTAATAAAATGAAATTGAAAATGTTGTTGTCAAAAGAAAAATTCGGATTGATTGTTTTTGTATTCTTTGCCAATCACTTGTTTGCCCAATTACAAACTAATGGCCTTGATGTAAAACATTATACTTTTTTTATTTCTTTAAATGACAGCAATAACATCATTCGTGGCAAAGCTGAAATCACTACCGGATTTACGAAAAATGAAAGCAAAGTAGTTTTTGATCTTGTCGATAAAAACAGCGCCGGCAAAGGAATGACGGTAATTTCTGTGAACAAAAATAACAAGTCAATTCCATACTCCCAGGATTCACAGCGCCTGGTAATTAATGATAAAATGCAAGCGGGAAGCGAGACGACTTACGAAATTGTTTATGAAGGAATTCCCGCAGATGGTCTTATCATTGGCAATAATAAATACGGCGATCGTGTTTTTTTTGGCGACAACTGGCCTAACAGAGCGCACAATTGGTTACCCTGCAACGACCATCTTTCGGACAAAGCAACCGTGGATTTTATCGTAACGTCCCCCGATTATTACCAGGTAGTTTCCAATGGTAAAAAGGTGGAAGAAACCAATCTTGATCACCATCAAAAACTTACACATTGGAAAGAAGAAACCCCTTTACCAACGAAAGTAATGGTAATAGGCGTGGCAAAATTTGCAATAAATAATATGGGAAATGTGGTTTGTATTCCTGTTTCGGCCTGGGTATATCCGCGCGATAGAGACAGCGGATTTATTCATTATGCTTTTGCGAAAAACATTTTGCAGTGGTATATAAACCACATTGGTCCTTATGCTTTTGAAAAGCTTGCCAATGTGCAATCAAAAACTATTTTCGGGGGAATGGAAAATGCAAGCTGCATCTTTTATTTTGAAAATTCTGTTCATTCAAAAAGTGTTGAAAGCCTGATGGCTCATGAAATTGCTCACCAATGGTTTGGTGATAATGTCACTGAAAAGGATTGGCCACACCTCTGGTTGAGCGAAGGTTTTGCAACCTATATGACTGATCTTTTTCTTGAAAGTAAATATGGGGAAGATAGCCTGAAAAATCTTTTAATTGCTCAGCGTAGACAAGTCGTTGACTTTTCAAGAAATCATATAACCCCGGTGGTAGATACTACTGAAGCTGATCATTTAATGGATCTTCTGAATGATAACAGTTACCAGAAAGGGGCATGGGTGCTTCACATGCTTCGCAGAAAATTGGGGGACAGTTTGTTTTGGAAAGGCATTCGTGCTTATTATAAAACCTATTATGCAAGTAATGCAAATACGACTGACCTGGAGAAAGTTTTTGAAAAAGTAAGTCATCAAAACCTGGAAACTTTTTTTAAACAATGGCTTTTTACTCCTGGCCAGCCAGCGCTAAAAGTTTCATGGATTTATAACAAAAACAAGAAGGCAGTTTCTGTAAAAATTGAACAAATACAGGATCATCTTTTTGAATTTCCTCTGCAGTTAAGTTTTGTGGACGGAAATAATACACTTGCCAAAACGATTGATGTAAAAAATAAAATAACTGAAAAGGAATTTTCAATTTCATTCTCCCCTCATCAAATCATCGTTGATCCCAATGTGAATTTATTGTTTGATTTACAGTGGACGAAGAAATATTTGTGATTCTTAATACCCCGATTATTGTCTTTATTGCCTCGATACCTGGTTTTTTCGAACCGAAATAATGTCTATTTGATCTGAAGCGAGATTAAAAAGCTATACCTCTAATGCGGCCCAAAATAGCAAATCACATTCATTAATATTTTGTTACCAACCTGGTGGAAGCAATTTTAAAGCATTCCTCTACTTGAAATGTGAATGGTACACTTATAATTTATTAAAGAAAAAGTTAGCCAGGTAAATCTGTGGAGAAGAAAATTGCGTAGATATGAACACAGCATGAAAAGTGAAACAAAATAAACAATCAAACAAATAAAAAAATATTGTTATGAATAATCAAAACGGAAAAAAATTATTTAAAAGAATTATGATTGTTTTTGGCGTATTAACTGTTGTTTTAGCAGTGCATATTTATTGGGTTACACGACCTAAAACTATCAGTCCAAATAAGATAGTAATGGCAAGAATTGATATAAAAAATCCTTTAAACGAACAGGATGTCAATAAAATACAAACATGGCTATATCAACAAAAGGGCGTAAACCACGTAATGATAAATCCAAAAACGCAAATTGCCCTATTTACATTTTATCCTGCGAAAGCTTCCGGTGAGCAGATTGTACATAATTTTCAAACTGCATTCAACTACGATGCAAAAAGGTTTGTGCCCACCCAGGAAGAGCTGGATAATAGTTGTCCGGCTTTGCCAGCCACCATTACTCAACAGATATCATCATTTGTAAAACATACTTTTTAAAACTTTTTAACACTTTTATTTTCAAATTTAAAAAAAACAAACAATGAAAAATTTAATCGTCGTCTCTATTATCACTTTGAGCTTTTCTGCAGTGATTTTCCAATCATGTAAGAAAAAAGACAATCCCATGCCACCAACCCCACCTACATTGTATGACTCCCTAGGAGGTTCCGCAATGGTTTCAGACCCTGCCACTTCAGGTGCAAAGATTGAAGCGGGCAGATTGTTAATCCGCAACATCATTGACAGTACCATCTTTATAATTGGAGGCGATACTGCTATCAACGGCCATTTCACTGTTTTGCTAGGGGAACTTGGAAATAAAGATTTTAGTGGCTTTATGGAACTTAGCAAAAATATTACCGATTTTGTAGCCGTAGCAACTGGCGCTAAAGATTACACGTATACAGGTATGGATATGGTAACTGCCCATGACCCTTCTAAAAATCTCCGGATGAATGGTAAAGCGGATAATGGAGATATGGATGCATTTGAAAAAGACCTTTTTGCAGGTGCTGCAAAAGCAGGAGTTCCAGCTACAACTCCGGCATTAATAAGTGTAGGTAAAATTGTTGAATCATTAAGAAGTAAAATAGTACAGCAATAATAATGAATGAATGTTGATTTTAATTCAAACGAAAGGCCTTCAAAATAAAACAGGAAGGCCTTTTTTAAAATCATAATCGACAAATTACTAACGAACTATTAAAAAAAATCAGA
>JBDTJV010000285.1:0-3183 GCA_039935675.1 Ginsengibacter sp.
AACTTGCCCTTCAACCTAATTCCAGAATTTTCCTAAACGAAGACATCACTTTCCTCAGTAATAAAAATCAAACCGCATTCATATCACAGTTAAGCACAAACGTAAATATCATCTATAATAATGGGCGCTTTGTGGTAGAAAGATACATCAATACAAATACAATAGACGGCGGTCATCCAAAGGCGTGGCAGTTTATTTCTACGCCAGCTTTTGGAGAAACTATTTACAATACCTGGCAGGAAAAGGGAAATTTAACGGTACCCGGTTATGGAATGTGGATCACGGGTCCGGCAGGAACAGACAAAGGTTTTGATGCTTTTTCCGCGGCGCCTTCTATGAAATATTATAACGAAACCAATAATAGCTGGACAGGCATTTCCGGGACAGATATACAAGTAAGTAATTATAAAGGTTATATGGCTTTTGTGAGGGGCGACAGGAGAAGCACTTCTGTAAACTCTCCAGCGACTCCGACTATTATACGCATTCGGGGAAAACTATATTCACCTGAATTTCCACCATCGTCAATTCCCGTTTCACCTAAAAAATTTGAATCTGTTGGAAATCCATACGCATCCACAATTGACTTCTCAAAATTACAAACCCAAAATCTAACCAATGCCTACATTGCCTGGGATCCTACCTTGGGGGGTGATTATGGAGTTGGCGGATATCAAACTATTTCAGCTGCGACTAATTTTAAACCTGTTCCCGGAGGAACATCTAATTATAAAAATTCCACCAATTATAGATTTATTCAATCCGGACAGGCTTTTTTCGTGTATAATTTTACAGAATCAGCTGGGTTATTATCCTTTTCTGAAGATTGCAAAATTGATGACAACCATAATTTGGTAAACAGGGCCATGGGTTCAGATAACCAAATTCTATACGCTAACATAAAGACACAAGATGGAATAGTGGTAGATGGAAATGCTGTTGCATTTGACGATAACTTTTCGGATAAGGATAATTCTGAAGATGTGGTCAAAAGGATGAATGACCAGGAAAACTTTGGAATCGCCGGTAAAAATAAAATTCTTGCAGTGGAAGCACGGAGTGAAATAAATTCAAACGATACCATCTTCTACTATTTGAAAAATTTAAGGAAGCAGAATTATGTTTTGTGTTTTAATACTGAAAACGTTAATGCCAATGCCAACGCTTTTATTGTAGATAAATATTTAAATACCGAAAATGAAATCAGTTTAAAGGATACTTCTTCTTTCACTTTTAATGTGAATTCAGATGAAGCGTCAGCAATGCAGGATCGTTTTTATTTACTCTTCCGCATTCGAAGCAATGCTAAAGAATTCTCTATCCCGTTCATTAATGCAATTTTGGAAGGCAAAAATGTAAAGATCTTTTGGGAATCAGAAAACGATAATTCCATTATCCAATATGAAGTAGAACATTCAACAGATGGGACTGGTTTTAACGGAATCGGCAAAGTACTTTCTATAAAAAATCAGAAGAATGATTATTCATTTATTCATCCACAACCATCGGTGGGAATGAACTATTATCGTCTAAAAATAACAAGAATGGACGGCACGATTGAATTGACTTCAATTGTAAATATTCAAGTGCCTGAATTTGAAAGTAAAATTCGCATTTATCCAAATCCAATAAAAGGGCGCAATATTCACATTCATTTTTCAAATCAACTACCAGGAAAATATGTATTTATTCTTTATAATTCAATTGGCCAGAAACTTTTAGTCAAAGAAACTGAATTTCCCGGTGGTAATAGCACTGAAAAAATTCCACTACAAAGAAGCAGTTTTGACAAAGTTGGCCGGATTGAAATCATCAAGCCAGATGGTGTTAAAGTTTTTATTTCTGTCGCACAGTAAACAAATAAATAGTCAGAATTCTTATTCTTTGACTCGAGTTTAAACCAGTGCTTGTATTTCTGTTCTACTTTTGTTCCGAAAAGCATCTTATTTTTTTTAGAATTAAAATATTATTTCAAAATGAATCGAATTATTTTTATTACAGGAGCTACTTCAGGAATTGGTAAAGCTTGTGCACAAAAATTTGCAGCAAATGGTGATGATCTAATTATTGGCGGAAGGAGGAAAGAAAAGCTGGATGAATTAAAAAAATCGCTTGAAGAAAAATACAAATCCAAAATTTTTTGCGCCTCTTTTGATGTGCAGAATAAAGAAGAAGTTTTTAATAATATACAAAATCTTCCTGAAGAGTGGCAATCAATAGACGTGCTGATCAACAGTGCCGGGCTCGCTTTGGGCCGCGACTTATTTGACCAGGCAAATATGATGGATTGGGAAACCATGATCCATACGAATATCAATGGATTGCTGTATGTGAGCAAAGCTGTAATTCCTTTTATGATCAAAAGAAACGGTGGCCACATTATCAACCTCGGTTCTACAGCCGGAGATGTTGTGTATGAAAGAGGAAATGTCTATTGTGCTACCAAATGTGCTGTAGAAGCCATCAGCCACGCAATGCGTATTGATTTATTACCACATCACATTAAAGTGACCAATATCAAACCCGGCACTGTAGAAACAGAATTTTCAGTCGTGAGGTTTAAAGGCAATGAAGAAAAAGCAGATAAAGTTTACGACGGTTTTGTCCCACTTACCGGCAAAGACATTGCGGATTCAATTTTTTATTGTGCTTCATTGCCACCAAACGTTTGTATCAATGATTTGACAATCACGCCTGTAGCACAAGCTGATGGCATTTATATATATAAAGGATGAGACTGGAAAATGCAAAAATTATCCTGTTAAAAAACATCCTGTGCATCTTTAAATTTTAGATAAATTGTTGGGAATATATCAGCTTATGATCAACTTTGATAAAATTTAATTGTCCTTTTAGTCCTGGATTTTAAAAGTTAAATATCTCTTACCATCCATCTAAATCTTCAATTATCTGTTATTAAAACTTATCTTCGCGTTTAATACTTTTAAACAACAACAAAAATGGACAACAAAAACACAGGAACCGTTAAATTTTTTAATTCTGAAAAAGGATTCGGTTTTATTAAACACGATGATTCTTCAAAAGAAACATTTGTGCATGCAAGCGGACTAATTGATGAAATCAAAGAAAATGATAAAGTGCAATTCGACTTGCAAAATGGCAAAAAAGGAATGAATGCCGTTAATGTGAAATTAATCGGCTAATAATCGATATTTCAATGCC
>JBDTJV010000286.1:0-5675 GCA_039935675.1 Ginsengibacter sp.
ATATAAAAACCGGTGCAGTTGAAAAAAATCATTTAATAGCTGACAGCCTGGTTTTTGGTGAAGGCATTACGATTTTTAAAAACAAAATTTACCAGCTGACCTGGACAAACAATAAAGTATTTGTTTACAATGTTGACGATATTGCCAAACCTATTGATACCTTAAAATGGTCGAGGCAGGGTTGGGGAGCTACAAACGACGGAAAGAATATAATTATTAGTGACGGTTCTTCTCATCTTTATTTTGTGCAGCCTGATCTTAGTGCAAAAGAAATGAAAATAACTAAAATATTAACCGTTGCAGATAATAGAGGTGAAGTGGATAGTTTAAATGAACTCGAATTGATCAACGGTTATGTTTATGCCAACCGATGGCTGACGAATACTATTGTAAAAATAGATACCAGTAATGGCTACGTGGTGGGACAGATGAACCTGGCCGGCCTCCTCAATCAATACGATCCAACTGCTAATGTCAACTCTGACGCAGTATTGAATGGTATAGCCTATGATAGTACCACAAAAAAATTATTCATTACAGGTAAAGATTGGCCAAAGCTTTTCGAAATGCAATTACAGTAAACAAACAATTATTGCCTTTTCCTGGTTTACTTTCCATTAGTGGTTGAATCCGAAATATAAGGTGCCGGACTTGAATCTCCGGATCCTTTATTTGGATTGGTTGTAACAGATCCAGCGCCATTATCATTTTTTTTATACGTATTATAGAGTGGGGAGCTGCCGCCTAACCTGGTATCCCGGTATATTTTTGTAGTTGTTTTTGCTGAATTACTATTATAAGGATAGGTTGATACCTCACCACTTCCTTTGTTCGGATTATTGGTAATAGCTCCTGCGCCATAATCATTTTTTTTGTAAGTGTTATAAAGAGGAGAGCTGCCTCCTAAACGTGTATCCCGGTAAATATGTGTTTTGGATGGTTGCGTATATTCACTGGAAGGAGAAGAAACCTGGTAAGTATGTTCCTTCGAAATCTTTTGATTTTGAGAAGTATCCTGGCAAAAAACCGGATCTGACATACAAACAGCGACGACAAAAAATGCGATGCTATTTAATTTCATGATGATGTATTTTTTACATAAACGCCATAAAATTTGTGCCATAAAACACCATTATTTTTTTTAAGTATATATTAAAGTCAGGATAATTGTTCATCCTTTATTATTTTCATTCGACTAAAAAGGATTTTGATTCATTTTTTTACCATTTTTTAGTTTTTGTCATTTTTAGAAAAAAAAACATTGCCAGCTATTTCTTTTTTTTAATTTTTTTATTAACTTTATTGTTCATCAAATAAAAAGGAGGTATTCATGCTATCTACAGATAGAATATGGATTCCTGTTCTAAATTTTTAATTAGAAAGGCTCCATTCAAATAATCTGAGACGTTCGCAACGTCAAGACCACCGATAAAACGGTGGTTTTTTTATTTCAATAAATTAAACAAAACTTTAGGAATGATTATTGTAATCCATTTGATTACATATTCATTGGTTTAATATTAATCATTAAAAACAATTATCATGACCACAAAAAAAATCCTTCCTGCTTTATTAATGGTAATGGCCATTACTTTGATTACCCCTGTATTTGCTTCTAATCCAACGCCTGTAAAAACAGAGGTACCAAAAGAGGTTCGTGCCAAACAAATTGAAACCCGGTTAATAGAAATCCGGAACATGGACAAAACAAATATGACCAGGGCCGAAAAGAAAGAGTTAAGAATGGAAGTAAAGGGCCTAAAAAAAGAAGCGGCTACCCAGGGTGTTTATTTATCTGTTGGCGCAATAATTATAATTATATTACTGCTCATACTTTTATTATAAGAATATAACTCATAAAAAAATGCCCGCTTCAAACGGGCATTTTTTTTATCAACATTTTTTTATTTTCTTAGGTACTTTTTTTAGAAGTGGCCACCATCACTACACCAACCAGCGCAACAATCCCTCCAGCATAAGTCGGCCAGCCATACCATTTTTGTTCAGTTTTGCTGACCTGGATCGGTCCGGCATCAATTATATTTTTCTTTACCGGCACTGAGAATCCTTTTATAATTATCATCAGGATGCCTATCGCAATTAAAATCCAACCAAGTGCTTTCATAATAGATTGTTTTTTGTTTGATGCAATAATATAAAAAATAAATGGATTATTTAAAGCATAAGTATATGATGAATATTCCGCCTTAAAAAATACCTCCTAAACGGTTTTTATTCTGACATCATACACAAGGTCTTTAATATCAATAATTTTAAAAAGATTTGCAGAATTCAGCGGATTGAGAATATAATTAAATTCTTCAGCGATTACGGACGAAGGAATTTTGATAACTGGCTTCGCGGAATTTTTTAGGAGGTGGGTGCCAAAATCTTGCGTAGAAGAGGGCACCGGCAAATTTCTCCAATTACCAGGAAGGTCTTTTTCGTTTATAATTAAAATTTCTTTTTCAGGGATTTCAATAATTGTAATACTCAATGCCCTTGGAATATTTTCAATATTTACATTTACCGTATATTCCAGTAACGACAACGCCCGGCTCTCTGAAGTATAAACACATGGAACACTTTTATGATTCCAGCGGCCCCCGTTTATTTTTGCTCCTTCTCCGGATAAGTCGCCAGCGTGTTTGGTTTTGCCAATTCTGTAAACTAACATTCTTTGCTACAAAGATTTTAAGAATATATACCATAATCAATTCGCCCGATAAGATTTTTCACTTCTTCCCGCCCAAACTGGTTGTCAATTAAATCATAAGGAGCCTTGCCTGCTAGCGCCTTATTAGGCTTAGCCATCCAATGATTGAAACGTTCTTCACTCTCAAAAACTTCAAACCCATAAGAATATAAATCGGCCATTCCTACAATCCGTTCGCTTAAATTGACATTGAATTTTTCACCTCTTTTTTTATTGATAAGTGTAGCCCTCGTAACAGACAGTGCTTTGGCTAGCATTGTATAATCAAGGTCAGTTTTACTTTTTAAAAGCTCGAGGTCTTTTTTGCTTACACCATCCTTTACAATATGCATCTTTTCAAACGCTGTTAGCTGGCTTTCGGGCTTTTGAGAGGCATTTTTAAGTATTGGATACAAAGGATTGGGTAGTGAATAGGTATCCAATGAAGGTTCACTTAAGATAGCGGGGATATCATCATCTTCATTTATAGGATACGCGCTGTTTTTTTTGTGCTCTTTTGCCATAGTATACTGTTTTTAATAGTACAGTACAAATTTATACTTTTTTTCGGGCAAAAAAATATTTTTCTCCAATAAATAAACAATTATTTGGAATGATTACTTTTCAAATATTTTCAAAATATTTTCATTAAAAATATTACAAAAAGTAATTTTCTAAAAGATAAATGCAGCGTTATTACTACAATCGAAACCTTATTTTTTTATCTTGTTTTTTTTGTTTGCGAAAGTTTCTTTTTGCTTTCAAAATATACCGTAATCCATCCCAAAATTTCCAATAAATATAACCGTTTTCATAGTTATGCGCACTTATTTCATACAAAGATTTCCAATGACCGATGATTTCTTTGTACGCTTTTATTAACGTAAAATTTCCTGTATAAACATGGTTAGGAATGGAACCCGCGCCATTAAATTCCAATATCGAAAAATTGATTTCATTTTTTAGGTCTTCGATGGAAGCACATTTTATATCATAACGGCCATAATAAAAGCTAGAGGAAAGGCTAAGTTTATCAAACACTGAAAGAAGCGATTTATCTATTAGTTCGGAAAGATCATGGAAAGAGGTGCCATGATATCGGTTGCCAACGAAGGATAATGGAAATGTTTCGTTTTTAGGTAAAATTCTTTGCAATTCTTCAGCGGTTAATTTCCCTGATTCTTCTACAATCTTGCAATTATTTTTTTGTAGAATTTCTCCTATTGTCGAGATTCCATTACCAGTTATAATTGGAAATTTTTTAGAAAACAGGGCGGTAATTTTTCCGGAATTTTCATTGGGGTGGCGAATGTAAAAAAGGCCGATCTCCAATGGGAAATCCACAAGCTCCTGCACCAGATAATCAAAAGTAATTTTGGCGTGATAAATTTCCAATTGTTTCTCATTATCTATTTTTCTGAAAAGAATTCCTTCCATTCCCACATTAGGTTTCACGATAAAAGGAAAAGAAAAAGAATGAGATTTAATTAATTGCAAAAGATCGGGGAAAGAAATTTTTGGATCAATATATAAGGTCTTCGGATAAGAGCCAGGAGGCAGAAGATCGTACATTTCTTTTTTGGTTTCTCCTTCAAAACCACCAAAAGTGAGCGTAGGATTGGAACTGCTGAAAAACCAAAGAGACCTGCTTTTAATAATATACCAGGCCCACACAAAGAAAAGAGGAAAATAGAATGGAAAGAATGGCCAGTGATGCCAGTCAACAAATCTTTTGATTATTTTTTTCAAAGACTCTGATTCTAAAAAGTATATTTTTTTGATTCAATTAGTTGATTATTCTCATCCGCATATACGATTGTTGGCTGAAAATCATTTGCCTCCTTTTCATTTTCAAAAAAACCATAAGCAAGGATATGGATCTTGTCCCCTTTATTGAATTTTCTGCAGGCAGCTCCGTTCAGAGATATAAATCCAGGTTTCTTGCTTCTTACAACATAAGTAATGATTCTGTTTCCATTGGTTAAATTATTTACATGAACCTGCTCAAACAATTTAAAACCTGCGGCTTCAATTAAATCATCAGGTAAAGCAATGCTTCCGGGATATTTTTCCGAACTTTCTGTCACGATAACCTGCTGAATTTTTACCCGTAATAATTGAAGAAGCATTGTTTAATTTTTAAATTAAATCTAATGTAAAGATAAACATCAAAATTGTGAAAAAATATCAGGAGTAATGAATACTGCTGCCAATGGTATTACTTAAAACAAACATTATACCTAAAGCGGAAATCTTATTCAACTTCTCCTTTAAAATGATTGCAAGATGTAATAAAAAAAAGGCTCCTAAATCGATGATTGTTGCCTTGGAAATCCTTTAATAAATAAACCATCCATAAATTACCTTGTAATACTGGTAGCCCAAACTTTTCAAACAGTAACCACCAACTGCTCCAATATTTTCTCATCAAAAAAAGTATTGCTGATCTTTTGGGCTTCGCTTAATATCTGTAAAATAGTGGGTTGATTATTTTCGCAGAGTGCATAAACTAAAGATGAAACTTTCTCTTTGGTTTTATAAACTTCGGAAATACTTTCTTCCAAAAGTTCAATTTTCAAACCGTTGTCTTTTAATTTTCCAAGTTCTGCGATCATCCAGCTTAATGCGTAATAGTAATTTTGATGAAGCATTATATGGACTTCTAATCCGGATCCGTCCGGCATTTTATTATAAGGAGAATTAATGATTTTCGGGGTTAAATAATTTTTTAAATAATCCAAAATGTCATCTCCAGGTTGCAGTTGGATTAACCCTTGAAAGGCCTGCGGGTAAATACTCAGCCACCTCAGTTCGCGCCGCAATTCGTGAACATCTTTTTCAATATCAGAGAATGGTTTGGTCCTGTTTTCATATCTTTTTAATATCTTGATTATTTGATTTTGATAAACCTTAAAGACAGCAGCCGCGTCATCTTGCTCGTTCATCCAATCTACCTTCTTCAACGTTTTAAATACTTTTG
>JBDTJV010000287.1:0-2678 GCA_039935675.1 Ginsengibacter sp.
AAGAACAAGTAATACCACAACAAGCGGTAGAGGATATAGAAAAAGGAGGAAGTAAGGAAGCATTCGCAAAATCAGATCACCCGCTTCTGAAAGGATGGTCGTATAGGAATATGTGGTGGATTACCGAAAATGCTCATCATGCTTTTACAGCGCGCGGCGTTTATGGACAAACTATTTATATAGATCCTGCCGCTGATATGGTTATTGTTCGCCTGGCTTCTGAGCCAGTAGCCAGTAATAGTTGGAATGATCCATGGTCTTTACCTGCTTATGAAGCAGTGGCTGATTATTTAATGAATAAAAAATAGATTTATGAAACATCTTCTTCAAGTTGTATTCTTTTAAAGTCAATTATTTTATTATTTAGAAAAAATTTTCTAAAATTATTTCTTGAGGAATTTTGAATACTTACAACTAAACCACCACCAGTAATTAAAGGTAATGAACCGAAGAAACTTTGTTGAATTACTCGGCCTTGGCAGCGGCGCATTTGCCGCAGGCGGCATTCCTTTTTTCTTAGATGGAAATAGCAGGCTGGGAGGGGAGAGGTTTGTGGAAAAAAGAAAAGAGATCTCCGCAGATGTAGTGATTGCGGGTGCAGGAATTGGTGGCTTTGCTGCTGCTATGGCTGCGCTTAGAAATGGTCAGTCGGTTATTCTTACTGAAGAAACTGCTTGGATTGGTGGACAATTTACCCAGCAAGGACTTAGTTGCCCTGATGAGCACCCTTGGATTGAAACCCACGGCGCTACTCAACTCTACCGGGATTTCCGGTCTGCTGTACGCGAATATTACCGGAAAAATTATCCTCTTACGGATGCTGCACGTGATAAAAAGAATTTAAATCCGGGAGATGGTTTGGTTTCTGCATTATGCTTCGAGCCAAAGGTGGCGCTAGCTGTCTTTTATGAAATACTGGCACCCTATTTTAATTCCGGCAAATTGCATTTACTCTTGCAACATAAAATAGTCGGCGCTGATGTTACCGGTGACAGAGTCACTGCTTTGAAGTCACGACATACCATCAGCGGAGATGAGATTTTATTATCAGCGCCCTATTTTATTGATGCGACAGAATTGGGCGATCTTCTTCCACTTACAGGAACAGAATATGTGGCCGGTTCGGAATCCAGAAATCAAACGCATGAATTACATGCGCCTGATGTAGCCAATCCAAAAAATCAGCAGGCTTTTAATTTTTGTTTTGCAATGGATTACCTGGAACACGAGAATCATACAATTGGAAAGCCGGCAAAATATGAATTTTGGAGAAATTATATTCCTAAACTTTCGCCACCGTGGCTTGGCAAATTATTGGAAATGGTTTATTCTAATCCTTCAACGCTCCAACCTAAAACACTGGGCTTTAATCCTCGTGGAATCCCTACAGGCAAAGCACTTAATCTCTGGAATTATCGCCGCATTATTCACAAAGAAAATTTTAAATCCGGAACTTATCATAACGATATCACTATTGTTAACTGGCCACAAAATGATTTCTTTTTAGGAAATATCGTAGATGTAAAAGAGGAAGAAATAAAACGAAATCTGGATGGTGCAAAACAATTAAGTTTGTCTCTCCTATATTGGCTTCAAACGGAAATCCCACGAATGGATGAAGGGGCAGGTTGGCCAGGTATCAGGCTGCGGAAAGATATTATGGGAACTAAAGATGGCCTTGCGAAGTATCCATACATTCGTGAAGCGCGTCGAATCAAAGGAGTTTTTACGATACTTGAGGAGCATGTGGGAGAAGCCAACCGTGAATTAGTTGCCGGAAAAATAAAAGGAAAAAAGGCGGCTGATTTTTTTGACAGTGTTGGAGTAGGATATTATCATATTGACCTTCATCCAACCACCGGCGGAAACAATTATATTGATTTTAATTCTTTGCCTTTCCAAATTCCATTGGGTGCATTATTGCCAGAAAGAATGAAGAATTTATTGGCAGCAAGCAAGAATATTGGCACCACACATATTACCAATGGATGTTACCGCCTGCATCCTGTAGAATGGAGTATAGGTGAAGCGGCGGGTATGCTGGTATCTTTTGCTTTGAAAAATAAAATCAATCCTCACCAGGTTCGTGAGAAACAAACGTTACTCGTGGATTTTCAGAACCTGATTCGTTCGCAGGGATTGGAAACGCATTGGCCCGGATAAAAAATTGCGGCGGCGTTTCTTGCCCAAACTTCCTTCGCTGAACTTATTCTTTATCTATAAACCATTCTTCCATTGATGGTAAATTTCTTTCAAAACCGCCAGGAATTTTGAAATTCAGCATCCCGGCTTTTTTATTCGTGCGGTTGGCAAATGTATGCAGCATGTTAGTCGGAATTCTGATAAAAGTTCCTTCTGCAGCATCTTCCCATTTATCATCAATGAAAAAAGAAATGGTTCCTTCAATAACATAAAAAATTTCATCATAGTTATCGTGTGAGTGCGCACCCGGCCCTTCAGAGTTTGGCTCAAGCCACCATTCTGAAACACTGTATTGAGAATCTGTTTCCTTTTCGTCAGCTTTAAAAATAGCGGTCATTGGACCAAGATGGTATTTTCTTCCCTCTTCTTTTTTCAGGAAAATCAGGTCTTTTTGTGAATTGGAAGTTTCCATTTGAAGTTTAAATTCTTGAAATTAAATTCGTGATTTGTGGTTCTTATTCTTTGCAAGTATCCCT
>JBDTJV010000288.1:0-7298 GCA_039935675.1 Ginsengibacter sp.
TTTTATCGCGATACTGCCAATCATTATCAATATTATCCTTTTATAAATCTGGGCCATTACGAACTGGCAAAACAATTAAAAGGAAGTGAAAAAGATTCCCTGATCAGTTATTATAAACAGGGAATTGAAGATGTTTGGAAGCGCGCTAAAGAAAATGCATTCTATCGTGGCATTCCGTTTATCTGGTGTAGTAATAATTTGACCACTTCGTTTGCAATCCAATGTTTATGGTATCAGAAACTGAATGGCGACAATACTTTCGACGAATTGGAGCAGGCAAATATTGATTGGCTTTTTGGTTGCAATCCTTGGGGAACAAGTATGGTTTATGGATTGCCTTCCTGGGGAGATACGCCAACGGATCCGCATTCTGCATTTACTCATATTGGCCATTACCCGATTTATGGAGGAATGGTTGATGGGCCGGTCTATACAGCCATTTATAAAAATCTTTTAGGGATTGAATTATATCACCCTGATGAATATGCGGAATTTCAAAGTGACCTCGCGGTATATCACGATGATTATGGAGATTACAGCAGCAACGAGCCAACCATGGATGGAACGGCATCTTTGGTTTATTTACTGGCTGCCAAACAAAGTGAATTTAAAAAAAAACTTCTATTCAAAAATGAAATAATTTCTCATGGAGGAATTATCCGTGGCGACACCACTTTAAAAAAAATTGCTTTGGTTTTTACCGGCGATGAATTCGGAGATGGTGGTGAATTCATTGCCCAAACATTAAAAAAAGAAAAGGTCCATGGCTCTTTTTTTCTTACAGGAAATTTTTACCGCAACAAACAATTCAAAAACATAATTAAAGAGTTAAAGCAAAATGGAAATTATCTAGGCTCTCATTCTGACAAACATTTGTTGTGTTGCGACTGGGATAAAAGAGATAGCCTGTTGGTAACAAAAGAGCAATTTATGAACGACGTAAAAAACGCTTATAAGGAATTGAAACGTTGGGGAATTGAAAAAAAGCAGGCGCATTATTTTCTCCCTGGTTATGAATGGTACAACGATTCTGTGGCAACTTGGACAAAAGAAATGGGATTGCAATTAGTAGATTTTACACCGGGAACAAGAAGCAATGCAGACTACACCTTTCCTGAAATGGGAAAAAAGTATTTGGGCAGCGATTCCATTTTTCATTCAATTTTCAATTATGAAAAGCAGTCTGCTAGCGGATTAAATGGGTTTATTTTATTGGTTCATATTGGAACTGATCCTAGACGAACTGATAAATTTTACAAACATTTACCGGCATTGATAACAGGACTAAAGAAACGTGGATACCAATTTGTAAAAATAAATGAACTGTTAGATTCTCCCGGAAAAAAAATTAACCCATGAAAAAAATTGGATCTTTTTGCTTATTTATTATTTTCTTTTTCACAGTAAAAGCGCAAATAAGCACGATTCCTGTTTCGTGGATGAAAGACAATATGCCAGCTTTAGTTGTAAAAGCAAAAGAAGTTCTCAGTCATGCATATATGGTTCAGAAACTTGTATCAGTAACTGATACATTGCCCGGCTGGGAAGGGTTTCCTGTAAAATTATATGAATATGAAACAGGCAATGATCTTTATACTGGAAAGCCGAAAACAGGTAAGGTTTATCTTTTAAATCCTTCTCCCGAAAAGTTGGCCATGTGGGTAGCAACAGCCTGTTGGGAAGTAAAACATAGTGTAGATACAAATTATACGTTTGCTCTTTTGAAATGGATTGACGGCCAATCTAATTCGCAGTTTCCCGTAAAAGGCGTGGTGTATGAAGATCAATACACAAAAGACTTTCAGGAACCTTATGTTTTTAAAGATGGTGTTACAGCTTATATAAAAGACAGCACCATGTGGCCAAAAGATAAAACCTGTACCCCGCAACAACTGGATTTTTATTTGCGAATAACCAATGATGATTTAAAACCTCAAACCGGCCAGTATGCCAGAATAGCGAGCACTACGCGAGAAAATTACAAAGCCTGTGGAGGCCCGGAAGACGTCGGAAGCAAAGATGACCGCAAACAAGAATGGCTCGATGTGGTGAGAAAACTTTATAAAAAAGCATGGAACTCCGACAGGAATGAGCTGATCGCGATGTGGGCCAAAGAACATTTATAGGCGTTACAAATCCGGGTATTCTACCATATCCTAACCCTTGCGCTATCTGCAATGTACATTTTATCACCTGCCTTTACATTGTATGTTTTATAAAACTGGTCCATATCGCTGAAAGGACCGATCACCCTGTATTTTGCCGGGGCATGCACATCGGTCATTAACCGGTTGCGCAGCATTTCGGGGCGAATTTCATACAACCAGCTTAAAGCATATCCCATAAAAAATCTTTGCATGGGAGTAAATCCATCAATCACTTCGTTCTTTTTAAATGCATCTGAATTTTTAAATGCATCGAGACCAATTTCGAGTCCGCCAAGGTCAGCGATATTTTCTCCCTGGGTAGCTCTTCCATTGATATGCATACCGGGTAATGGTTCGTAGCTATCAAACTGGTTAATAATTACCTGCGCTCTTTTTGCAAATTCTGCAGAATCTTTTTTGGTCCACCAGTTGTGAAGGTTTCCCTCGGCATCATATTGCCTTCCCTGGTCGTCAAATCCGTGTGTAATTTCATGGCCGATATAACTTGCGCCAACATAACCATACATAGTTGCATCGTCGAGATCTTTATCCGCGTAACCTGGTACAATGAAGGCTGCTGCGGGGAAAACAATTTCATTATTTGCCGGGTCGTAATAGGCATTATAGGTTTGCGGATACATGCCCCATTCATCTCTGTCAACAGGTTTGCCTAATTTATTGATTTCGAAATTATGCCACCAAATACCCGAGTTGATTAAATTCTGAACATAACTTTCTTTGCCGATCTGCATGGCAGAGAAGTCTTTCCATTTATCAGGATAACCAATTTTCTTTTTGATGGCTTCCAGTTTTACTACCGCTTTTTGCCTGGTACTGTCGCTCATCCAGGTCAGGTTTTCGATTCTGTGCTTGTAAGCAGTCCTGATTTCTTCCATCATTTTCTCGTAGCGCTTTTTGGCAACGGTGTCAAAATATTTTTTCACGTAAAGCTGCCCCAACAGTTCGCCCATTTCGCCTTGTTCTGATTGGGTAACTCTTTTCCAGCGTGGCTTTCTTTCCTTTGCCCCGCTGAAAAGCTGTCCGAATTTGAAAGCTTCCACTCCATATTTTTCGGGCAATGCATTGGAAAAATTATTGACCAGCCGGTAAGTAAGATATTCTTTCAAAACATCAATTGGTGTTGATTTCAAATTGGCGTCCAGAGCGGTGAAAAATTCCGGTTGCCCAACGATCACTGAATCGATATCTACCACTCCTATATCCTTCAAAAATTTTTGAAGATCAACAGAGGAAGAGAATTTCTTCAGATCTGAAATTGGCATCTTGTGGTAATTGGCGTAAGGGTCACGCAAATCAGCGAGCTTCCTGGAATGCTTTGCCAGTTTGGTTTCGAAAGCCATGATTTCCTTTGCGGCTTTATTTGCTACGGCAGAATCAGTTCCCTGGAATTCAAGAATCTGTGCTACGTGAGCTACATAACCATTACGGATATTCGTAGTTGCAGAATCGGTATTGAAGTAATAATCTCTTTCCGGCAACCCAAGGCCACCCTGGTTTAACTTTAGCGCCATTTTGCTGCTTATTTTATCATCCTGTTCAACACTGTTACGAAACAAAGCGTTCACCCTGATCTTGTCCAGATCAGCAATGGTATTAATAAACGAAGGAATGTCGTTGATCTTTGCGATCTCATCCAGGTAAGGTTGCAGGTATTGTGTTCCCTGCTTTTCAATGGTGGCGCTGTCCATAGCTGCCATCCAAAAATCACCAATCTTTTGCGAAGCTGCACCATTACCTCCCGGATTTTTAGCGGCTTCTTCACATATATCACGAATGCGCTGCTCATTTTCATTGTACACTACATTTCCTATACCCCACTGGCTTTCCTGCGCAGGAATTGGATTGTTTTTTATCCATTTACCATTCGCATAATCAAAAAAATCATCAACCGGATTTACAGTTGAATCTATGTTGTCCGCATAAGGAACTTTTTGAATTTCGGCAGTTTTAGTTTTACACGAAAAAATAATAAAGCTGACAAAGCAGTAAAGGATCAGATGTTTCATTTTTTAAAAATTGAGAGCGTAAATGTAATAAAGCATTTGATGAAATAATTATTCCAATAAAAATAATACTTGATTTTTCTTTAAAAACATTGAAGTATTAAAGTCGCTTTTCATTCCGTTAGGAAGGTCCTTTGCAAGTAAATATATTTACACGATGCGTTTACGATAAAACGAAGAAACTTCCTACAAACCTCTACTAGCCGCGAAATATTCCTAACGGAATAAAATCATTTACTGAAAGGCAAGTATTGATGAATCCGGAAATTATTTGTCAAAAGAATTAAAATTCAATTGCATTGAAGACGACGAATATTCCATTTTTTCAATACACAGGAATGAAACCCTTAAACTTTTTCTTTCTGCTTTGCTTCTCTTTGCGATAAAAACAATCCAATCATCACCAATACGACACCGACAATTGTATAGCCACTGATGACATCATTTAAAATGAGAGCTGCAATGGCAAAACCAAACACGGGGCATAAAAACAGCCACAATCCTGCTTTTACAGCATTTTTTTTCAATAACCAAAGCCACAATTGAATAGCAAAAATCGAAACAAAAATGGAAAGCCATAATGTCCCTCCCCAGAATTTAAAATCAAAATGATTCTTGTTTCCCTGGTATTCATAAAAAGTAAACGGCAAAAGTAAAATTCCACCAATCATTGTTTGCCATCCGTTGATTGTTACAATGCTCAGTTTATTCCATTTTTTTACCGAAAAATATATAGCACCTGCAGAATAAGAAACCATACTAAACAGCAATAATATCAAACCGGAAACAGTGACTGAAGCATCTTTTAATAAAGGCCAGGAAGCGATAAAAACGCCCAAAGTTCCCAACAGTAAAGCAACAAATACTTCGGATTTTAATTTTTTCTTTAAAAAAAACAGGGACGAAAAACTGATGAATAATGGATTGGTAGCAATGGCAAGAGCGCCTACTCCGGCGGTTACGTGTTGCATGGCTATTACATAACATCCTAAATAAATGGTGATATTCAGCAGTCCGTAAATAAAGATCTGGATCCATTCTTTGCCTTTTGGTAATGCTTGTTTTGACAAAATGTGGGCAAAAAAAAGCATGATAAATCCCGCAACCGCAAATCTTACCTGGGCTATTACTAATGGTTGGGAAGAATTTAAAGCGATCTTAGTGGCCGTAGATGCCGAAGCCCACAAAAATGCAAAAACGATCCCTGCAACTATCCATTTATATTCCTGCTTGATTGTATTTTTTTATAGATTGGTAAAGAATATTGGAAAACCATGAAGAATTCAATGCTGCTATGCGAACTCAGTAGACTTTTCCTTTTTGGTAAAATAGACAATCCCGATAATTCCCGTAATTACGAGCGCTGCGGAAATCAATTCCGCCTGGGTGGGATGTAGCCCAAAAATGGAATAAGTAGTATTTACCCTGATCGTCTCAACTAAAAACCTTTCGACACCATTCATGATAAGGTAAATACAAAACATAACTCCCGGCACCTTCACTTTTTTTCGAATTGCCCACAAAATAAAAAACAGGATAAAGCAGGTTACGATCTCATAAAAAGGAGTAGGGAACACCGGCAAGGGCAATGCCCGGCAATATTTCCCCTCGCAATCAGGCAATAAAATACCGTCTTCATTTACATTATGTGGATACGTAAAAGCAAACATCCAGGCCGGCAACCATTTGGGTCCGAGGAAACTTTTATGCGGCACTTTATCCAGTGATTTTTCAATCCTGTCGGTTACCATAGTAGACGTTCCGTTTGGATCAGTTACCGTTCCGGCTAAAAAATAAGTAGAATATTCATGTAGTTTCTGCTGAAATTGTTCAGGTGTAGCCGGAGCAACATGGCCGGGAACATCAGAGATATAAGCGCTGTTGAAAATACCCCAATCGCCATCCCCGGCAGTCTGGCAACCCATCCGGCCAATAGCGTAAGCGATCATTAAAACCGGAGCCGCCGCATCAATTAAATAAAGAATGCCGATACCCTTTTTCTTTGCATAGATCAATATAGCGATGGTAGCCATGATAAGGCCGCCATAAAAAGTAAGGCCGCTTGGTGCAATTAAATTCCCTATTGGATCAGCAATAAAACGATCCCAGTTTTCAAGATTATCAAAAATCTTAGCACCAATAATCCCAAAAACCAGGGCAAAAATCACAATATCACCCACGCGATCGTGAGGCCATATACGGATGATCCTTTTTTCCGGTTGCGGAAGTTTTTGCTTGTTTTTTTCCTTGTACTTCAGGTACACAAGGGCTGCAGCGACTGCAATGCCGCCAATCCAGCTTCCCTGTGAAGAGAAAATATATTCCTGCAGGTCGATACCAGCGTGGCGGCTTGCCATAAATGCCCCCGTAAGTTTGAAGCCAAAAATAAATCCGACAAACCCGTTGATGATCAGCTCCAATAAAGAAGCAGGTTTACCAGTAGTGATTGTCTCTTCCCGCGGTAATAAAAGACCTAACTTCTCTTTCCTTTTTAATTCTTTTGTCAGTATATACGCGGACACGATGAATGAAATTGCCACAAAGATTCCGAAAGTGTAAAATATTTTAAAAGCATTAATTTCCCAACCAAACCAATCTTTAAAAACAAAATATAAATTTGGATACATACTTACCTTTTATTGGCAAAAAAAAACTTCCTGGTTTTCGTGTACGATATTCACTCAACTAAAACATCCTGCTTTTTCTTAGCAATAGGCTTCAAAAGCTGCATTCAGATTATTAGCGATCATTGTCGCAGAAGCACCTTCTATATTATGCCGTTCAAGAAAATGAACCAAGTTACCATCCTTAAATAAAGCAATAGATGGAGAAGATGGAGGATAAGGAAGAAGATGCTCACGTACCTTATTCACTGCGTCAAAATCAAACCCGGCAAAGCTTGTAGCAAGATGATCTGGTTTTTTATCACCGGATTCCAATGCCAGTAAAACACCAGGGCGGGCAGTGCCTGCTGAACAGCCGCAAACTGAATTAATTACGATAAGTGACGTGCCTTTTTGATTCAATTCCTCTTCTACCTGTTGTGGAGTCTGTAAATCTTTGAAACCATTTTCTGTCAATTCCCCTTTCATAGGAATGACTATTTCTGCTGGATACATGTTTATTT
>JBDTJV010000289.1:0-6197 GCA_039935675.1 Ginsengibacter sp.
CTTTCGTGCAGCATTAAATATTTAGAAAATATAATTAATTATACTTCCGACTTCTTTTTCTGAGCAGGAGTGCCTTTCACTTCAAAAATGATCTTTCCATTTTCTTCGTCAAGAGAGGCTGTTAACACATCTCCGGTTTTCACATGCATATTCAATATTTCCTCCGCTAAAGGATCTTCCAAATACTTCTGAATGGCTCTGTGTAACGGTCTTGCACCAAACTGGGAGTCATACCCTTTCTCTGAAATAAACTTCTTGGCTTGTTCTGTAAGTTCTAATTTTAATCCAAGATTATCCAACCTTTTGGTAACACCTTTCATCAATATATCAATGATAGAGAAAATATTATCTTCTGTAAGTTGGTTGAATATTACCACGTCATCTATCCTGTTCAAAAATTCAGGACTGAAGGTGCGTTTCAATGCTTTTTCTATTACTGCTTTGCTGTTTTCTTCCGCATTCTGAATCCTGGAAGCGGTAGTGAAACCTACACCGGCACCAAAGTCTTTCAGTTGGCGTGCTCCGATATTGGAAGTCATGATGATCATGGTATTCTTAAAGTCTATCTTTCTTCCAAGTCCATCGGTCAATATCCCATCATCTAACACCTGCAAAAGAATATTGTAAATGTCCGGATGTGCTTTTTCAATTTCATCCAAAAGAATAACAGAATAAGGTTTTCTTCTAACTTTTTCAGTTAATTGTCCACCTTCTTCATATCCTACATAGCCTGGAGGAGCACCTATCAACCTGGAAACAGTAAATTTCTCCATGTATTCACTCATATCAATCCTGATGAGTGCATCATCACTGTCAAACATATATCTCGCCAGCGCCCTGGCCAATTCTGTTTTTCCCACACCCGTAGGGCCAAGAAAAATAAATGTTCCAATCGGTTTTCTCGGATCTTTTAAACCCACACGGTTCCTTTGAATTGCTTTTACCACTTTGCTGATCGCCTCATCTTGTCCTACCACCGCACTTTTCAGGTCATCTCCCATTTTGCGAAGCTTATCTGTTTCTTCCTGCACCATTCTTTTGACAGGAATACCTGTCATCATGCTCACCACTTCTGCAATAGCTTCTTCATTGATAGGATATCTTTTATTTCTACTTTCCTCTTCCCAATCAGTTTTTGCTTTTTCCAGTTGCTCCTGCAAATGCTTTTCGGTATCGCGGAGAGAAGCAGCTTCTTCAAATCGCTGACTTTTTACAACTTTGTTCTTTTCGTGTTTGATCTCATCAATTTTCTTTTCGAGCTCAATCACTTCTTTTGGAACATTGATATTTTTCAAATGCACTCTTGCTCCTACCTCATCTAAAACGTCAATCGCTTTATCAGGCAAAAGCCTGTCTGTCATATACCTGTCGCTAAGTTTTACACAAGCGTCAATGGCTTCATTATCATAAGTTACATTGTGATAATCCTCGTACTTACTTTTAATATTATTAAGAATTTCAATGGTCTCTTCCACGCTAGGCTGCTCAACCATTACTTTTTGAAAACGACGATCCAACGCACCATCTTTTTCAATATACATTCTGTACTCATCCAAAGTGGAAGCTCCGATGCATTGAAGTTCTCCACGTGCCAAAGCAGGTTTGAAAATATTTGAAGCATCCAGAGAACCACTCGCTCCACCAGCTCCTACTATAGTATGAATTTCATCAATAAATAAAATAACATCGCGGTTTTTCTCCAGTTCATTCATGATTGCTTTCATTCTTTCCTCAAACTGGCCACGGTATTTTGTACCTGCTACCAAAGCTGCCAAATCAAGAGAAACTACTCTTTTATCGAATAAAACACGGCTCACTTTTCTCTGAATGATCCTTAACGCAAGGCCTTCGACAATCGCAGTTTTACCAACGCCTGGTTCACCAATAAGGATTGGGTTATTCTTTTTACGACGACTAAGAATTTGAGAAACACGCTCTATTTCAGTTTCTCTTCCTACGATAGGATCAAGGTTTCCCATTTCTGCAAGTCGCGTGATATCTCTACCGAAATTATCTAAAACCGGGGTCTTTGTTTTAGTTTGAGCTGTTGTACTTTTTGAAGGCCTCTGCTGTTGCGAATAAGATTTCCTTTCTTCTTCAAATTCCTCGTTCTCTTCATCCTGGAAATCCGCTTTCGGATCCGTTTTCACATACCCTAATTCGCTTTTGAACATATCATAATCCACATCGAACTGGTTTAATATCTGTGTAGCAATATTTTCCTTATTCTTCAATATAGAAAGCATTAAGTGTTCACTTTCTACCTGGGGGCTTTTATTGGTCTTTGCTTCTAAAACAGTGATCCTGATTACCTTTTCTGCCTGCTTGGTAAGTGGGAGTGAATTAATATTCGCGATGTTTTTACCAGTTTTGTCTTTTACCGCTAATTCAATTTCTTTTCTCAGCTCGTATAAATCTACGTTGAGCGATTTCAAAATTTTCATTGCAGTGTTTTCACCGTCCCTTATTAGCCCGAGAACTAAATGTTCGGTGCCGATAAAGTCATTTCCCAACCGCAAAGCTTCTTCGCGACTGTAGGAAATAATTTCTTTTACTTGGGTTGAAAAATTGTTGTCCATTTATAAACAATTTAGATAAGTCTTTACAATTTTAATAATAAGCTATACAATAATAATAAATAAATCCAACTAATTAACGTTTAAAAGTGACCAATAGTTGTTAAAAAGATTTTTAAAGTAAAGAATAGTGACTAAAGTAGGAAAAAAGTATCAGTAACCGTGGCTATAAAATTTTTTGCTGGTGGTAATTTTCGATTTTCAACGTGACTTTCACTTACTCAGTTTTCGTTTTTTTATTTAATATCTTTGGATAAATTCTTCAGAATACTTTTAAACTAAAGCATGAAAGTCAAAATTGATACCAAAGAAAAAATGCATGTCGTAACGGTTGAAGAGCAGAAAATAACTGCTAATATGACAGAGGAACTTAAAAATATTTTGTTGGATTTTTTACATAACCCAATAAATAATGTAATTGTCAATTTCCATGAAGTAAATGAATTAGATTTAAAAAGCGCCGACGTTCTGGCATCGATACAGCAAAGGTTTTATGAAGAAAACCATTCAATGGTATTTTCCAATTTAAATCCGGCAATAACGGAATTCCTGGATAAAAATGAAGTTTTAGAGTTGCTAAATACAACCCCGACAGAAAGTGAAGCCTGTGACATTGTTCAAATGGAGGAGATAGAAAGAGAATACCTGTAAATATTTATACTATATTTATAATCGTTAAAATTCGTGTAACAAATACCCCAAAGTGAAATAAGTGATTGCCATAACCATTTTAGGAAATAACTCAGCCATACCAGCCCATAATCGTCATCCGACTTCCCAGGTTTTGCAAACCGAGGAACAAACTGTTTTAATAGATTGCGGCGAAGGAACACAAATGCAAATGAGTCTATACAAAATAAAAAGAAGCAGGATCAATCATATTTTTATTTCTCATTTGCATGGTGATCACTACTTTGGATTGATCGGTTTGTTGAACAGCCTGGCATTGAACAAACGAACGAATGATCTGCATATTTATGCTCCCGAAAAATTACAATCTATCATTGAAGTTCAAATGGATGCTTCCGGAAACGGATTCCCATTTCCCCTTCATTTTCATAAATTGGAAAAAGAAGGAATTTTAATGGAAACGAAAAAACTTTCAGTAGAATGTTTTGAAGTAAATCACAATATCGAATGCTGGGGTTTTCTTTTCCGAGAGAAAAAAAATCTGAGAAAAATAATTGCCGAAGAGGTTAATAAATATAAAATACCCAAAACCTTTTACGAAAATTTACACAACGGAGAAGATTATATCACTTCAGAAAAGAAGATAATTAAAAATGAAATACTAACCGAACCTGGAGAACCGGCCAAATCATATGCTTATTGTGCAGATACTGCTTTTTATGATCCTATTGCCGAAAAAATAAAAAAAGCAGATCTCGTCTATCACGAAAGTACTTACCTGGCAGATCTTGAGAAAAAAGCATTAGAAAGGTTCCATTCGACCAGCAAGCAAGCTGCCGAAATTGCAAAAAAAGCAGGTGCAAAAAAACTATTATTAGGACATTTTTCCTCCATGTATGAATCTCTGGAAAAATTTAAAGAAGAGGCTTGTGAGATCTTTGAAAACACAGAGATCGCTGAAGAAGGCGTTAGTTATTTGGTGTAGAAAGCAATTCCGTTTCATAAAAAATATTCAATGCAACAAATTAAAAATGCAAAATCATTGGCGATTGCCATTGTGATCTTAGGATGGTTTGCTGTGATCGCCCAATTTTATCTCATTATATTAAACAGGACTGCTTCTGTTGGTGAAACCATCATTCGGTATTTTAGTTTTTTCACCGTTCTCACTAATTTGCTGGTAGCGTTATGTTTCACCTTTCTGCTAACAAAATCCTCATCTGCACTTCGTTCTTTTTTTTCGCGAAAAAGTACTTTAACCGCTGTTACGGTTTATATATTGATAGTTGGCCTTGTTTATAATTTGATCTTGCGTTTTTTATGGCAACCGCACGGTTTGCAATTTGTGGTGGATGAATTACTGCACACCATTGTTCCGTTATTATGTCTAATTTTTTGGTGGATGAATGAAAGAACAAAAAATCTTGAATGGAGAAATATATTTCCCTTTCTTATTTACCCTTTGCTGTATATTTTGATCATCCTCGTGCGCGGTTCATTTTCCGGATATTATCCTTATCCATTTATAGATGTTAAATTACTCGGAATGAGTAAAGTGCTTATTAATTCAGGATTATTGTCAATATGCTTTGCAGTTTTCTCAGCTATTTTTATTGGAATTACCAGATACAATCAAAGTAAAAAAATAAATAAGATGGATTTTCAATCTAAGTAATAATATTTCTTCATAATTTTCGCCCTCACGGAACGAATTAGTTCACCATTCCCCATTCCCCATTCACGGCTCGCTACTCAACCACCCACTCATAAAATTCAGGGAAATATTTCCGCCAGGCAGCTTCGTTGTGCTTAGCCTGCGGATCGATTTTTTCTTTGATAGAAGAGGCTGATCTGGTTTTAATCTCTTTTTCAATTCGCTTCATATCCGGGATCATGGATTTACCTTCTTTGCCACCGGCATAAAAAAAGAGCCTGGAATCCACTTTTTTTGCATCGGCAATGACCGTGCTGTCAATACCTGAAGCCGTCCAGAACGCAGGAGAAAAAATTCCTGCGCCGCCAAATACTTTTGGATATTTTAAAACTGCGTACAATGAAATAAGGCCACCCATGGAGCTTCCTGCAATAAATGTATTCGGCTTGTTTTTTAGAGTGCGATAGTGATTATCAATAAAAGGCTTTAAAGTTTTTACTATAAAGGCCACATATTTATCTCCTTCCCCTTTCCCAAAATTTTCAAATTCCCACGGATTGTATTCCTGCATTCTTTTAAAATTTCCATTATCAATCCCAACAACGATTGCTTCTTTTTTTCCTCTTTTATAAATAGAATCGAGGTATTCGTCTACGCCCCATTCACCGGCATAAGAGGTTGCCGTTTCAAACAAGTTTTGTCCATCATGCATATATATAACTGGATATTTCTTGCCGGATTTTGCATAATCAGGTGGCAAATAAAGCCAAATTCTTCTTGTACGTTTTAGTTGTGGTATATAAAATGCCGTATCTATTATTTTTACGTTCACTGAAGCAGAATTATTTTTTTTGGAGCTGGCTGTATGTTTAAAATCGTCATTCCAGCCTCCAATATTGATTTGAATAGTTGTATCGGTTTGTAATTTAAAACTGCGGTTTTGTATCCCGTTTCCTGCGGCATCTGTTTCTACTTTCTCCCAACTTCCCCTCGTAAACTTATATTCATAATTTCCTGCGGGTAATGAAAGTGAAATCGTGTAGAAACCTTTTTGATCCATCTTCAATCGATATCCGGTATCTGCCGGAGTCCAAAGATTGAAATTACCGGCAACATAAACCGGATCACCAGGATGTAGTGTTGACGACTGTTTTAAAAGGAAGCTCACCTTGTATTGGGCCAATGAGAATTGGGAAATGATCAGCAGTAGGCCAACAAATAAGTAGTTTTTTGCTTTTTGCATAAATCAATTTTCCTGTGAAACAGAAGCAAGAAAATCTTTTACTTTTTGATGAAAAGGAGCGCTTAAAGGAACAAGCGGAAGGCGTAATTCATTT
>JBDTJV010000290.1:0-4232 GCA_039935675.1 Ginsengibacter sp.
GATTCGATAAGACTAGTGACTAAAGGATTTCCCGGCGCTCAAATTTCTGTAGCCCAGGAACAGAGTGGCCCTCCGACCGATCCGCCGATTAACATTGAAGTAGCTTGTGAAGATTTTAATCAGTTGACTTCTAGCGCTTCCGCACTGAAAAATTATTTGGATAGTCTGCAAATACTAGGAATAGAAGATTTGCAAATGGATGTGGATCTTACCAATCCGGAAATTACTTTATCAATCAATCGTCAGCGTGCAATGATAGAAGGCGTTTCCACTGCACAAATCGGTCAGCAGATAAGAACCGCTTTGTTTGGACTGGAAGTGTCTAAAATAAAAGACGGGGAAGATGAGTATAAAATTCAATTGCGCAATAATGAATTGCAGAGAAAAAGTCTTGCAGATTTGTTGAATATGAATATTGTTTTCAGAGATATTTCAACAGGAAAAATAAAATCCATTCCTATCAGCTCTTTGGTAACAGTAGATTTTACGAGCACTTATGGAAGTATCAAAAGGAAGAATGTTAAACGTGTGATCACTTTATTTTCCAACGTGCTTTCGGGGTATACGCCAACAGCAGTCAACCAGAAGATAGCAACAGCTATTCAAAATTTCGATAAAAAAGGTCCGGGCGTTACCATCAAGCAGACAGGAGAAGGAGCTCAGCAGGCAGAAACAGGTGCCTTCCTTGGAAGAGCATTAATATATGCATTAATGGGAATTCTTTTTATATTGGTATTGCAGTTTAACTCTGTAAGTAAATCAATTATTATTTTGACAGAGATACTGTTTAGTGTTATCGGGGTAATACTTGGATTCGCGATTACAAAAATGACCATTTCCGTAGTAATGACAGGTATTGGAATTGTAGGCCTGGCGGGTATTGTAGTCAAGAATGCGATATTGGTGATAGATTTTGCCGACGAATTAAGAGCACGTGGAATGAAAACGCGGGAAGCTGTAATCCAGGCAGGAAAGATCAGGATTATCCCCGTACTACTTACTGCTCTTGCAGCGATATTCGCACTTATTCCTCTTGCGATTGGTTTCAATATCAATTTTGTTACTATGTTTTCTGAACTAAATCCTCACATTTTCTTCGGAGGCGATAGTTCGGTATTCTGGAAACCTCTTGCATGGACTATCATATTCGGTTTGGCATTTGCATTCTTTATGACATTGATTATGGTGCCGAGTATGTACCTGATTGCAGAAAGGTTGAAACGCCCTATGCGCAGGCAGTTTGGAGGAAAGTGGATTTCGCTTTTGGGTATTCCGCCTCTTACGCTTTTATTTATCCCGCTTATGTTTGTAACAATGTTTATTCATAATGCAAAAGTGAGAAGAAGGAAAAGGAAAATGGGAAACCAGGTAGGAGAAAGATGGACAGGAAGCTGGTTCTAATATATTTATAGGTTTAAGTTTAAAAAAGCCTTGCTGCATTTTGCAGCAAGGTTTTTTTTATTTAAAGAATGATCAAAAAATGATTCACAGATTTTATTAAACAATTGTTTAATAGTTTTTTTAACACAATAGCAGACGAGCAAATAAGGAGGATTTTTATTTTAATATAAGTCAGTGTAGTTTGAGACAATTTTGCAATACTTCATTCATTCTATAGAAATCAGGTGACAGGTTTTCAGGCTTTGAAAATTTATTTTTAATGATATAAATACCTGATTTTACTGGTATTCCAACGTTATTTATAAAGAAAACTTAAAAGACAAGCTCAATCAGATATGTTACAATTTTTTTAGCATTTCAGACTAATACAGGCATCTTGTTTGTGCCAATGAAAAAAAAGAATAGTTATGAAAAGAACATTAATAGCAATGATTGGAATAACAGCTTTCTCCATCATTTTTACTAGTTGCACAAAAGAGGTGGTCGGCAATTTGAATACCGATGAATCGAGGATTTATATTACTGATCATGACTCTACGGCAAATTTTAATAATTATAAAACTTATAGTATATCCGATTCAGTGGCGGTGATTAACAATGGCAAATCAACCAGGGAACTTACGGGCGTTGACCAGGCTTATATTACTGCAGTAGAAAAGTATATGAATCAGAATGGATACACTATGGTTACAAAAAAGAATAATCCTGATCTTGGCGTAGATGTAAGCCGGATTTATAATACGACTACCGGAGTAATAAGCTATGGAGATTATTGGGGCGACTATGGAGGATATTGGGATCCTTATTATTGGGGTTATCCTGGCTACGGATATTACATTCCTTATGCTTACAGTGTTTACCAGATACAGGAAGGCGCTCTTTCTATTGATTTGCTGGATTTAAAAAATGCATCTGCACAAAATAAGATCAATGTAATATGGACCGGCCTTATCCGTGGTGAATCTATTTTTGACGCCAGCGTAGCAGATAGCCAGGTGAAGGCATTATTTGATCAATCCTCTTATTTAAAAAATTAAATTTTGAAAGATGAAAAAGAAAATTTTTAAAGAAATAGTTTTTGCCTCAGCCGTATTCATGTGTTTTGCCTTACCTGCAAGTGCTCAAAAAGGGACGGTTAACATGGATCTGAATTATAATTACAGTTTTCCATTAAATAATTTTAATAAAGATCTGATCAGTAATGGTTCGCCGCGTGGATTTATGGCCGGCGTGCTGTATAATTTCAGTGATAAATTAGCCGGAGGTTTGTCTTTTGGGTTCCAGGATTATTACCAGAAATACCCAAGACAAATCTACCAGTTGGGCAAAACACAGGATGTATCTGCAGTGTTGAGCAATTCTATTCAGCAAACTCCTGTGCTCCTTAAAGCAAGATATTATCCTACCACTTCCTCTTTTTTAAAACCATATATTTCTGTGGGGGCGGGTGCAAATATCATTGATTTCAAACAGTATTTCGGGGAATTTGGCAGCAGTCAATCAAATATAGGTTTTCGTGGTGAAGCGGGGATTGGGGTGATGATTCCCTTCAAAAAAACAAGTACTTCCGGCTTTAATATCGGGGCTACTTATGATTATTCCCCTTATAATAAAAACGGCTATAAAGACCTTAGTTCGGCGAATATCCAGGCTGGTATTGTTTTTCCATTGAAATAATTATTGTTGCAGATTTTTAAAAAAGCCTTTCAGTTTTTAAGGAGGGCTTTTTTCTTTTTTTTTAAATTATTCGTATGTGATAAAATAATTGATACTTATTTTTCGTTTACTTTTCATTATTCATTTATACAAATTCTACCCTATGATCGTCAAAGAAATTGTCTGCGAACTTTTAGTAGCCATTCACATTATCTTATTTATTCAATCAAGAAGAGAGAGATATAACGTAGAGAAATAATCATCAATTTTTACGTGTTTTAAATGGGAGATCTTTTGATCATCTGGCAAAGCTGTTTTACCTTGTTTTGTTCATTTTTTAGCCATTTAGTTTGGAATCGATAAATATTATTATCTTCAATTGCCAAAAATTGAGAAAATTATATTTACCAACTTATGCATCAGAAGTGTATTTTAATTTATGACGATGATCTGGAGATTTTGAACGTGTGTAAAGCGATTTTAGATTATCGTGGTTACAGGGTTGAAACCCTTGCCAACTGCGAAAATATCGTAGAAGACATCAATAATTTAAAACCAGATATCATTTTAATGGATCTCTGGATTCCCAAGATAGGAGGAGAAAAAGCGATTAGCCTGATGCAGGAAAACGAAGCAACCAAAAATGTTCCTATCATTATTTTTTCGGCAAATGACGAAATAGAACTTATCAGCAAGAGAATCAATGCTTCGGGTTATTTAAAAAAGCCATTTGATATCCAGGATTTTCGCGAATTAATAGATGCAGAACTTTCCTGATTCAGTCCTTTAACAGAATAATAATTCAAAGGATCACCTTTCGTTGTTTAATTTTTCCAATCATTTAAAAGCCTCCTGACGAGTACGATTTCGGCAGTGTGGTAACTGTTGTGATCGGCAAGTACCAATGCTTCTCGAAGTAAAGTCTGTCCATCTGCATTTTCAAATTTTTTATAGACTCCTTCGCCTGAATCTTTTAGCAATTCAACGAACGAGTCCCTATCGGTTTTTATTTCTTTCACACATTTACTCCATTCCGCATGCGATTTGGGTTCTTTTTCTTTTACCCAATATCCCTCTGGCCACGTGGGTGATTTATAAGATGGATCTTTAGAAAATTTTAAAATATCCTCCTGGGCAATGCGAATGTGTTGAGCCAACTGCCAGATATTGTAGGG
>JBDTJV010000291.1:0-5710 GCA_039935675.1 Ginsengibacter sp.
AATGGTTTCCTTTTTATAATCAGTGGCATTACGATCTGCATTCACACCATCTTTAAAGACTTCAGCTGTATACTTTCCTGCGGGAAGAAATGAAAAATCAAGTGTGATATCTCTTGCATTCCAATTACTCATCGCGCCTACAAACCAATCACTGCCTTTACGTCGGGCAACCGCAACATATTCACCGACCTTACCATCAAGCGGCACCGTTTCATCCCATGTTGTCGGTACTTGTATGATGAAATCGGTACATTCTTTTTCGCGCATGTATATGGTTGGATTATCAGACAACATTTGCAAAGGCGCAAAAAAAACAACATACTCAGCAAGCTGGTTGCAGCGTGTGCCTTTTGCCATTGGGTTATTATTGATCGGCCTGAAATCGGCCTGTGTTGCATTACGCATGGCGCCTGGCGTATAATCCATCGGTCCGGCCATCATACGAATAAAAGGAATGCTGGTGGTGTATCGCGGCTGGTCTTCATCTGCCCATTTAAAATTCTCCAAACCTTTCACGCCTTCAAAGCCAATCACGTTTGGATAAGTTCGCTGCAAGCCTGTTGGCTTATATATGCCGTGATAATCCACCATCAGTTTATATTCGGCAGCCTTCTTTGCAATAGCATAGGCTGATTCAACTACTTTTTGATCATCACGATCAAAAAAATCTATTTTAAAACCTTTAGCTCCCATCTTTGAATAAGTAGAAAATGCAGCCTCTGTCTGATGGGAAACGGCATACCATGTTGCCCAAAGGATAACACCAACATTTTTTTGTTTGCCATAATCTATAATTTCCTGCAGATTTAGGTTGCCTGATTTTACTTTTAAAAGGTCAAGATCATCACTCCAGCCTTCATCCATAATTATATAAGGCAGTTTATTGGCAGCCGCAAAATCGATATAATATTTATAAGTATTGGTGTTGATGCCTGCATGAAAATCTACGCCGGTAATATTCCAGTCGTTCCACCAATCCCACGCAACTTGTCCTGGTTTTACCCATGAATAATCGGTAAGTCTTGGTGGTGATGCCAACTTTTGAACAATATCATTATTTAATAAATCTTTATCCTGTTCACTGATAGCGACAATGCGCCACGGGAAATTTTTTGTGCCGCTTGTTTTGGCGATATAACCTTCCCTGTCTGAAGCAACGAAATTGATGCCATGCAAAAATTCCTTTGCCGGATACGGTGCGTACACTCCTTTCAAGCCTTTTTTAGTTTCATTCAAATCGAGATACATGCCAGGATAATCTTCGAGATCGGCTTCCAGTATTTCCGCTTTCCGTCCATTACCAACATCAACCAATAAGGGCAGAAATCCCAGTGAATCTTTCGGAAATTGCGATAGTGTTATGTGATGGTATAATGCTTCGAATGATGAGTTGAAAATTTGCCCATCACGATAATCCCATTGAATAGGAATGAACGCACTATCATTATTTGTAAAGTTGAAATTAGCTTCTTCATTTTTGACAATGATGCTGTCTTTTTTCTTTGTAAAAAAGCGATATGCAACGGCATCATTATAGACTCTCAACACTAATCCATAATCCCCTTTACAATTTAAGGTGAGCTGGTTATAATTATCAGGAATCGTTGCTTTGATATAATTGATGGGAGTAATTGTATTGTTTACTTTTTCTTTTTTGGATGAAGTGATCATCGCCTTATTACCTAATGTTTCGTTTTGAAGTTGCATTGATATCGCCGATGGTTCAATAATGGTTTGATCTTTATCTTTTACTGACCAAAATATTTTAACGGAAGTCTCAACATGCAGTTTGATATTCCCATCCGGGGATTGCACATCAAAGCTTTTTGTTTTTTGTGCGTCGGCATTTTGAATAAAATACAAAGCGAAGAACAGGAAGATCAATTTTACTTTCATACTGATAATTTATATTTTTAAACGGTTATTTACTTCTTCAATTCTTACCATACACTTTCATAATATCCGGAACTTTATCGCGGGTAATTATTAAATCGTTATTGTACACATGCTTTAAATAAATGGTATCAACTTTGCGTATGAAATTGGTATGCCATTCCATCCACCACGACCACATAACGCTATCTTTAAAACATTTATCAGGATCAGGAGGTACTCCACATTCATGGTAAGCAATCGGAACGCGGGTTCCTGTAATTTCTTTTACCGCTTTATACATATATGGCATTGAACTATCACCTTTGTCATAAGTATCTGCACCGGCAATGTCCACATATTTGTCACCCGGGTACCACGCACTATCCGGCTCAGTCGTATAGCACAGCACCCAAATTAAATTGTTTAATTTTCTATCTTTTACAAAATAGTCATATATCGTTATCCACAGGCGTTTAAAGTTGCCAGGCCCTTGTTTGCCCCACCAGAACCAGTTGCCATTCAGCTCATGGAAAGGGCGCCACAAAACAGGTACGTTTGCCTGTTGCAATCTTTCCAAAAGGTCTGCTTTTGTTTTTAATTCCGTCCAAAATGAATCATATTCTATGGTTCCTTTTTGAAAACATTTGGCGATATCAATTTCCTTTTTACTGTTAGGATATCCTTCACCAATGCCCGGTGCACCCCAGTGCCACATGATGGTAGGGATGCCGCCATCTTTCCACCATTGGATGGCTCCATTTACGACGGAATCGTTCAATGGTGATTGAATAAAATCAAAGCCTTTAATTGCCGGATATTTACCCGTTATGTTATGGACGTAATTGATTTCATCAAAGCCCCAATAAGAGGACATTTGCCCCGATAATGTTTTTTTACCAAACATATCATTGATATAAGCATACAATGCTTTGGCTTCTTTTGTGGCTTTTGCATCGGAAAGCTTGTGTTGTTGTTGCGCCAATATGGTAAATGGCAATCCCGACACCATGTAAACAATCAATAATCTATAAATAATTTTCTTTTTCATGATGGTATATAACCAATCCTTTTTAAAAATCCGGTAGAAAGGTATACTAACAAAATTATTAATCACAGGTTGTTGCTTTCATTCTGCCAGCTATTCATCATCGTCGTTGTAAAAGCAATGGATGGCATCCTCAACGGATGTAAAAACAAAATACCGAAGCCCTCTGCTTTGGCACACGGTTTCCCAGGACGAAAGCACTTCTTTATACTTCTCTGAACATACCACTGCAATTTTCACATCATAAATTTCACGTGGAAAATTATCAACATAATTTTTAACCAGGTTAAAATAGAGGACCAGGTCCTGGGGAAGTATGATTTCGGGTTCATTAACCAGTATTTTTTGAAAATCATGATTGCCGATTTCCGCCCAGATCATTTGAGAATGTGCCAGCAATTCTTCCATGGTTTCAATGGTACCTTTAGAATCGATTAGGAGATAGTCTTCTTTTGGTTGGGTTGTGAGCGTCACATTCATATTAATGCAGGGCTTAAATTTTAAAGGAGATACTTTTGATAATTAGTTTAAAAAAAATTGACTTTGTAATATTAGATATTTTCAGCCTGATATTTTGAGGTTTTGAAAAAAGTCTGCTAGATGGCTGTTCCTCATTTAAATTTAACTCATGGAATAATGTTTATAATTCATGGTAAATATTTGATGTATAAAGCTTCAAACTTTCAATAGAAACACTTTGATTAATAATGCGATTCAACGAAATAAAAGCATGTGTTCGAATCCATTGATGAGTTTGTTGAAAAAAAAAGATTAATTCTTGAAAAAAATATTGCTTTAACTGGATTTTCCTGGTGATTCATTTTGATTTTACCTGGCGATGACATACTTCAATACTTTACTAACAAAACGCATCTACTTTTGCTGAGTTTTCATACCCTTTAAAATTGATCCCTAAGAACAAAATGCTTTTTAATAAAGATATTTTCCAATCCAGGTACCTGTATTTCCTACTTGTGATTATTTTTATTTCCTGTAAAAAAAGTAGTTCCCAACCTGCCTTTCAATCTCTTCCGGCGCCACAGGGTACACCTATTCAGTTGCAGGTAAATTTGTCTACACCGGGAAATGCTGTTCCGGATAATTTTATGGGATTAAGTTTTGAAATGACTGCTATTACTGACAGTAATTATTTCAATACAAACAATACTGCTTTTATACAATTGATAAAAAATTTAGGTAGCGGTATTTTACGGATAGGTGCCAATGGAGTTGATAAAACTTTTTGGTGTGGCCATGTAAGAAATGCAACAACCGCTAAGGATTCTATTGCCACAACAGATATTGACCGCTTCAGCAGTTTCATTAATGCAGTAGGTTGGAAAGTGATCTTTGGATTGAACATTGGAGGCAATTTTAATCCGGCCACTGCTACCAGCGAAGCGGGATACCTTCATAATACAATGGGCAGTAAAATACAAAGTATTGAAGTAGGTAATGAACCTGATTTATATTCTCACAACGGCTATCGTACCCCTTCTTATTCAAGTGGAGATTTTGAAAATGAATGGAATCAATATTATCAATCCATTCATGCTTCTTATCCAGGTATGGCATTTAGCGGACCAGCAGTTGCTTATAATAAAACATGGCTAAGTTCTTTTGCCAATGCTGAAGGGAGTAAAGTTAATCTTCTCACTATTCATCATTACCAGGGTGGTCCTGGCACTAATCCATCTATTAATCTTAATACACTCCTAAGCCAGCATGCTGATAGCCTTATTACAAATTTCAGCAATTCAGTAGCAGGTATTGCAGCTACAGCCAATTTGCCTTTGCGTGTTGCTGAGTGCAATTCCATTTATGGTGGTGGTAAAAGTGGTGTCAGCAATTCGTTTGGTTCTAGTTTATGGGCAATCGACTATATGTGGAAGCTTGCCTATAGCGGATGCCAGGGGTTCAATTTTCATGGAGGTGGTAATGGCCCCTATTCGCCTATTGGCGAAACTGATGGAAGTTTTTTTGCAAAGCCTGAATATTATTCGATGTTGTTTTTCAAAGATGGATCAAATGGAAATGTATTGCCTGTTTCATTAAATACTTCTGGATTAAATGTGAGTGCATACGCATGTAAAGGAAGCGATGGAAATATTTATGTGAGCATTGTAAATAAAGAAACCAACACACCAGTGGCTGTTAGCATACAAAGCGGAGTAGCTGCACATACAGTTACTCTTGAAACGCTTACCGGTCCATCGTTAGAAGCGACCAGCGGATTAAACATTTCGGGCAAAGCGATTAACAATGATGGAAGCATCACTACTTCCATATTGCCCGTTTACAATGTTCAATCTTCCAACTTTTCGGTGAATGTTTCTTCTTCTTCCGCTATGTTGGTAATTATTCATTCGTGATGAATCTGTGCTTTGCGTTGCTTGAATATTTGGGATATATTGCTTTCCTGTTGGTTATACTTCCTCAGTAAATAAAGAAATAATTCAGATTTCTATTTTCATTTGCTCCTTTTGCCTTAGCCAATTCTCCCTCAGGGCACTCGGTGTTGTGATAATAAATTCCCGATAGTACAAGAACTTGTTTTTGGTTAAATGAATGCAGAAAAATCTTGATGCACGAAAATTGCTAAAAACACTTTTGCGTTTTTGGCACTTTTATCCCGAGCTTCCACTAATTCAATTTGGATACAAATAATTTAAATCAGGGATTCTTCAAAAAAACAAATCCTTGATTTTAAACCTCAATGTCTTTGTTTAGTCAAAATAATCTTAATTAGCTAAAATTTGAAATAAAATAAATAAAGCCCGCGTTTTAAAA
>JBDTJV010000292.1:0-3520 GCA_039935675.1 Ginsengibacter sp.
GCTGAGATTGCTAAACAAAATAGTTACGATCTCATTTTTACAGGAAAAGAAACCATTGATTATAACGGATCTTCGATTGGCGGAATGGTTGCCGAATTATTGAATCTTCCCTATATTTCTCTTGCTACAAAATTCACTTTAGAAAATGACATTGCGATCGTAGATCGTGAAATTGAAGGCGGTGAAGAAGTTGATGAAGTAAAATTACCCGTGGTGGTAAGCTGTCAGAAAGGAGTTGCAGAACAGCGCATCCCAAATATGAGAGGAATTATGGGCGCAAGAACCAAACCTTTGAAGGTGGTAGAAGCAGTAGAGGCCGATACTTTTACTCAAATTTCTTCTTTTGAATTACCGCCTGCAAAAGCCGGTGTAAAATTAATTCCTGCGGATCAACCGGAAGAATTGGTGCGCTTGCTACATGAGGAAGCAAAAGTTATTTAGAGATTGAAGTTGGTTTAATTAATAGATAGAGAAAGGTTTAGAACGCTTAGCGAGTTTAGAAAGTTTAGTAAAATAGAAATACTGGTTATTTGTTTGTTCACTGACTTTTAATTATATAATTTTTTAGAAAAATATAATATTGTATGAGTGTATTAATTTTTTTAGACCAGGCTGATGGACATATAAAAAAGAATTCGTTTGAAGCGGCATCTTATGGCGCAAAGGTGGCCGAAACTATTGGCACGCCTGCATTTGGAATTGTATTAGGCAAAGTGAGTGATGACCTTGGTGCTTTGGGAAAATATGGATTGAAAAAGATTTTTACTTCATCCGATGAAGCGTTCAACAATTTTGACGATCAGCTATTTACGGAAGCTATTGACGAAGCAGCAAAAAATGCGGATGCGAAAGTGATCATTTTTTCCAACAATTTTAATGGAAAAGCGATCGCCCCAAGATTATCAGTACGCATGAAAGCTGGCCTTGTAACCGGCGCAGTCGCTTTACCTGAAACAACAAATTGTTTCACAGTTAAGAAAAGCGTTTTTAGTGGAAAAGCTTTTGCCAATGTGGCCATCAACACCGATGTTAAGATTATTTCTCTAAATCCCAATTCTTATAAAGTTGCGGAAGCAGAAGGGACAGCAGAAGTTGAAACATTGAGTCTTCAACTTGCGGAACCCAAAGTAAAAATAAAGGAAGTAAATAAAGTAACCGGCGAAATTCCCCTCTCAGAAGCAGAATTAGTAGTGAGCGGAGGTCGCGGATTAAAAGGCCCTGAAAACTGGGGAATAGTGACAGATCTTGCAAAAGCTTTAGGAGCTGCTACCGCATGCAGTCGCCCCGTAAGTGACAGTGACTGGCGTCCGCATCATGAACATGTAGGACAAACCGGCCTTACGATAGCCCCTAATTTATATTTTGCGATCGGAATTTCCGGAGCGATTCAACATCTTGCGGGGGTTAACAGAAGTAAAACTATTGTGGTCATCAATAAAGATCCTGAAGCGCCGTTTTTCAAAGCTGCAGATTATGGAATTGTAGGGGATGCATTTGAAGTGGTACCTAAGATCACAGAAGCAGTAAAGAAATTAAAAGGGATCAGTTAGTTTTCATTAAAATATTGCTTTAAAAGTTTAGCAACCCAAAAGAGCATTTATTTTTATATTTGTTCCTCACTTAAAAAATTCCGCTTATGCGGATTGAGTTTGTATGAAGAAAATAGAATTGGAAATTGTGGCGCTTTCTCATAGTATTACTCAAACACATTCCTATGCGGTTGTTTTGGGCGAAGTAAACGGCTTAAGAAGGTTGCCAATCGTAATCGGAGGCTTTGAAGCCCAGGCCATAGCTGTTGCCCTTGAAAGAATGCAACCAAGCCGTCCCCTCACACATGATCTCATGAAAAATTTCATGATGGCGTTTAATATTGACCTGCATGAAATTATTATTAATGATCTCCAGGAAGGAATATTTTATTCTAAATTAATTTGTTCCTCAGAAAAGGATACGGTAGAAATTGATTCGCGTACTTCTGACGCTGTCGCGTTAGCTGTAAGATTTGGTTGCCCCATTTATACTTATGATAACATCCTGGAAAGTGCCGGCATTTTGATGGAAGAAGATGATAAGAAGAAAAAAGTGGTTGTTTCTCATAATGACGAAGGAAGTGATGATCTCAAAAAATTATCCGTTCCAGAATTAGAAAGTCTATTGAGCGAAGTATTGGAACATGAGGATTATATTAAAGCCGCCTCCATCCGGGATGAGATCAACAGGCGAAAAGGAAGCTGATTTTTATGTAAGAATCTGTTACAAAGTAAAAAACTCAACTATTTGTTCGTTTACTAACTATCCATTCCTCTATTTTCATGATAATGTTTCCGAATTGTAAAATAAATCTCGGCCTTAATATTCTGCAAAAACGCGAAGATGGTTATCATGATATCGAAACAGTATTCTTTCCCTTACCTTTTTATGATGCTTTAGAAGTAGTAACATCTGATGCGGATACTATTTTTACCAATACAGGAATTTCTGGCGGAAACGCAGAGGATAATTTATGCCGGAAAGCCTACCAATTACTGAAAAAAGACTTTCCCCATTTGCCCGAAGTAAAAATGCATTTACACAAAACTATTCCCGTAGGAGCAGGACTGGCTGGGGGTTCAGCGGATGCTGCTTTTACTTTATTACTCCTCAATCAAAAATATTACCTCGATATTCCCGAAAGTAAGCTTTTCGAATACGCATTACTGTTAGGTAGTGATTGTCCCTACTTTTTATTGAACAAGCCGGCTTTTGCCACAGGCCGTGGTGAAATTATGGAAGAAATTAATCTTTCGCTTTCCGAATATAAAATATTAATCGTAAACCCGGGAATTCATATCAGCACTAAAGAATTATTCGCAGGAATTTCTCCTTCATTTCCCCAAAAAAGGATATCTCAAATCATATTGCAACCTATTGAAACCTGGAAAAATGAACTAGTTAACGATTTTGAAATGAGTGCGTTTTCAAAATATCCTTCGCTAAAAAAAATCAAAGAAAATATGTACGCTTCCAATGCAGTCTATGCCTCAATGACGGGGACAGGAAGTACGGTATTTGGGATCTTTGATAAAAATAAATCAATCGACCTGGCTTTTGATGTATCCTATTTTCAGAAATGCGTATTTCCGATTGAATAAATCCACTTGCTATTTAATTGTCTTATTATTTCATGAATTTCACTTAAAAAAATTTAAATGAAATTTGAAATGAAATTTTTTATTTAAAGAAATTATTATAAATTGTTTTCGAATACCAGAATTATTCTTAAACCAACCAAGACTGACTTTTTTAAATAATTTATAAAAAATAAGCAGGAATTTGATCACCTAAAACAAATTTTTGATATGGGACACTTTACGCTAAGCGCCACTACCCTGAATACTTTTACCAAGGGAATTTCAAAAAAGCAAATTATATTGCTAACGAAAAAAATATCCTTATCAATGATTTCCTGCCTGTTTGGAAACATTGGTTTCGGGCAGGATATTTCCTGGGATTTTGGTAAGGATACAGAAAACAAGCTTCC
>JBDTJV010000293.1:0-4928 GCA_039935675.1 Ginsengibacter sp.
ATGCTGCTGCCTTCTCTTTGAATAGCAACACCATCCGCTTTTAATGAAATTTTTTGTCCGTCTTTTGTAGTCAATTCTGCATGAACATCCAGTTGAAACCGACCGTCTGCGCGCATATACGTATAGTCAATTCCCGAAACTTTACCACTGAGTTTTGAGCCGGTTGCTTCACCCGCGAAAGCGATATCAAACCTAGCGCCTTCCCGAGGGATAGGAATTTTTTGAGCAATTAATTCTCCAAAATTTACTCCGTATTCTACCAGGCCTGTGATTTTGAGGGTGCACTCGTAAAGTGGTTCACCCATCTGAATTGTATTCATATTTTTATGATTTATTAATTTTAAAAGTCAAGGTTTGCCAACCTTTTAAAAGGTTGGCAAACCTGAAATACTAATAATAATTACATTCACTCTTCCTTCATTACTTTAGAGAAATCCCCAAAGATATATTCAAGAACAATCTTTCCATCATTATTGAATTCATCAAACTGGGCCATTGGAACTTTAAAGACTTCCCCACTCTTCTTTGATTTTCCTGTCCATATCCACCACGATTGTACAATTTTGGCATCACCTTTTTTATAGTGGAGATAATCCGGATAACCCTGCGGAACTTGTTTTACATCATCGAAAAACTCAAAATCTTTCTTCCATTCATTCATGGCGTCGGCTATAGGAATAAATTTTTCCATTCCTGAAGACCACCATTTCGCGGTATCCGAATAAAAATTTTTTGTAGTAGACCAATCCTGTGCCTCGTAAGCTTTGTTGGCGTTATTTACCACATCAATATAAGGATGCTTAATGTAAATGGTGCCGTTTTCTTCCTGTTGGCAAAAAGCGGTTAATCCATAAAGGAATAAGGCCGCCGTGATAAGAATTTTTTTCATTTTTTTAAGTTTTTAGTTTTTCCTACTCGTAAGGCTTTTCGGAAACGCCCCCGCAAGAAAACCTTTGCAGGAAGGTGTTTTAGATTAGTACTAAGATTTTAATTTATTTTATTGAACTGGTTCTATAGATTTATTAACTTAGTGCAGTTTCCTGAGATATTCATCTAACCCGATAATTTTCCCGTCTTTCATTTTGAGGTCGTTTACAACATCTATTGAATCTTTATCACCTTTGGCATTTTTTGAATATTCTCTGTACCATAGCGTTACATACTCCTCTTTCTTGTCTTTGGAAATAACGGATTCCCAGTCCTGCATTTTTATAAAGTAATCAGTTCCCGTTGGAGGGGTTAGCATTGCTTTTAAAGTATCATTTGACACCATTTTATTAATCCCATCAAATTGAAGACGAACCGAATCTGCAAAATATTTGAGGGAAGCATCCATATTTTTATTTTCCCATGCCTTGAGCGAGTTCAATGCGTTTAGGGTATTTTGCTGACTTCCAATCTCCCAATAGTCGGGATGATCAATGGTGTACGGATAATTTACCTGCTTTGCAACTGAAGTATTTGCAGTGGTGTCAGCAGAAGCGTCAGTCTTGGTTGAACCGCCATTGTTACAAGAGGCAAATAAAGCTCCTCCTATAAATAACAGAAGAAAATGTTTCGATAATTTTTTCATTTTGTTGTTTTTAATTTTTCCTACTCGTTAGGCTTTTCGGAAACGCCCCCGCAAATAATGCCTGTGCGGAACAAGCTCGTTTTTTTAGAGTGATGGCTGGCTTCACTTTTTATTTTTCAATATTATTTTGGAATAATTTAAGAACCTATATCATTCTCATTTGGCTGCTCCCGCCAAAGTATCGGCGGGAAACAGCGATGAGAATTGAAGAACACACCCGAGAAATTATTTAGATCTGGCTTTTTAGAATACCTTTTTCTGAAATTTACTATTATGTATAAACGTAAATAGAATCATTGTTATTTATCCTTTGAAACAAAGTTTCCATTTGGCGCTTTAGGTTTTGCAGATTTAGTTTATCCAGGTATTGATTTGATTGCATAAACTTAACAGAAAGAATTATCCGAAGAGTTACTTTAAGGACGAAGGAGGTTATTTTTTGTCCGAATGCGGGATTTACTTATCGGGCACAAACTATTAATTTAAAAAGGACAAGTTATTTATAATTTCATTTATTTACCTATACGATAATTGTATAGATTTTTTTTAAAAAACATCTGAAAGTCACCATTATAAGAACCATTAAATAAAAATCCAATCTATTTGTTTGTTTACCGTAATTTCCATTTTGATAAAGCAATGAAAATTCTCATTATATCTTGTTTCCTCTTATTTGCTTCCCATGCTTTTGGGCAAAATTTTATTCTACCAGATGGCGAATACATGGATACCGCGGCAAATAATAACAGCGCTTGCAAGGATTACAATATTTACTTCTACCAGGTAAATGGTAAATACCCACGCAGTTCTTATACCATTTTAAAAGAAGCTCAATCGTTTTTAAAAACGAAAAACAATTCCTATGAAGGAAATGGATATATAACTTTCCAGTTTACTATTGATTGCGAGGGCAAAAAGATGAACAAAACCCGGGTATTACAAACGGATGAAAAGTACATTGCTTACCATTTTGACAAAGGATTTGTTGAAGAACTATATGCTTTTTTAAATACGATGGATCAATGGAAAATTTTCAAAAATAAAACCGGTCAAACTTTTCCTTACAAGGCATTTATCACTTTCAAAATAAAAAATGGTAAAGTCGTTAATATTATCCCTTAATTTTTTGCTTTTCGCTTTGTTCAGCAGTTGCCAACAGCCCTCGCAAAAATTGGTGAGCTGCGATTGCTCAAGTCAAAGGGTTCGCGACAGCCTGGTAGAAAAATACCTTGATAATCTGGTAGAAAGGGTTTGGTACAATACACCTGAATGGCAAACGGTTTGTGATAGCGTAATTGCAATATGCCCGAATGTAGCTCAGGCCTATGAGCTAAAAGCCATTCCATTTATTAAGTACGGAGATTATGCAAAAGCTTTCCCTCTGGAAGATAAAGCAGTTGAATTAGAACCAAAACACTTTACCGCTTACCGCGGTTTTTTGAAATGTATTTTTATTAAAGATTATGAAGGAGCTATTATTGATTTTCAAAAAGCGCAGGAATTGGTACCCAACAGTTATGAAATGGATCACACGTATTTCTTTTATGAAGGATTGTGCAACATGGAATTGGCTCATTATACAAAAGCGGAAGAAAATTTTAAGAAAGATATATTTATTCAAACCGGCGGAGACACTGCAAAGACGGTTCATTACAATTCACTCTTCTATCTGGGTGTATTATATTATGAGATGAAAGATTATGAATTGGCAAAAGAATATCTCTTAAAATGTCTTGCAGTTTATAAGCAGCATCCTGAAGCTAACTATTACCTGGCGATGGTTTATGGAAAGACGAAAAATAAAATTCTTGAAAAAAAATATTTAGCTATTTCTAAGCAGGCTTTTGAAGATGGATATAATTTAGTAGAAGACAATATTCCTTATGCAAATTATCCGCACCAGGTAACGCTTTACGAAGTCGAGCAAGCAATAAAAAAACTTTAGTGAATGAAGATTTTACGTAATGAATCGCTTTGATTCCCTTGGTTGTTCCTTGGTTTTGTTATGCTACTTTATCCAATTTAAAATCAAAGAAAACACTCGTACCATTTTTAATTTCTTCCCGCATTTTTCCACTTAATTGACGTGTGAGAAGAGAAATTAATTGGCCGCCAAAACCGGTGCCATGCGTAACTCCTGACTTCCCCACCCCGTTATCAGAAACTTCAAGATGCAGAATTCCATTGGCTTTCTTTTCCAACCTGATCAAAACATTTCCATTTTGCCCTTTCGGGAAAGCATATTTTAATGTGTTCGTGAGCAATTCATTTACGATCAATCCGAGCGGCACAGCTGTATCAATATCAACGTCCAATTTTTCCATCGCCAGTTCAATTTTTATTCTTTCTTCCGCACCAAAAGAATCTAAAATACTTTCGCCGAGATTGAGAAAATAATCTTTCATTTCAATGGCTCCCAGGTTAGTGCCCTGGTAAAGTTTCTGATGAACAATACCGATCGAATGAACCCGGTTTTGCCCTTCAAGCATGGCTTCTTTGGTATTAGGATCTTCTATTTGCGCCGATTGTAAAGCCAGTAAACTACTCACTACTTCTAAATTATTTTTTACACGATGGTGAATTTCTTTTAGTAATAATTCATTTTCTGCATTTTTAGTCGCCAGTAAACGATTACTCCTGCTACGATTGCGATAACTGATGAAACTGAAAGCGAGAAGCCCAACTAATAAGATACCAATACCGGCCTCCATCCATTGCACTTTTTTTTGCTGAGCAATTTGATTTTGCTGGCTTAATATAGTTGCTTCTTTCTTTTTTGTTTCAAACCGCGTAAGCATTTTTGACATTGCGGTGTCGCTTTTTACACTCGCAATGCTATCCCTTATAACAAGCGCTTTTTTTTGGTAAACCAAAGCGGATTTGTAATCTCCAAGATGTTCATAAATTTCACTTAGGTGCAGGTAATTTTCTGTAATATTTGAAAGGTCACTATCTTTTTCCTGGAGACGAACCGTTTCTAATTGAAAAGGTAACGCCGCTTTATAATTCTTTAAAAGAAGATTAACCTCCCCAAGATTAGCAATCGTAGCGGAAATAGCGTTGCTATAATTAGTCCGAACTGCAATATTGTGAGCTAACGTATAATCTTGAATTGCTTCTTTATATCGGCCAAGCCGTTTCAGCGAGTTGCCGCGGTTATTATAAAAATCGCTAAAATTAATTTCAGGAAATTTTTGGGTTCTGGCAAGTTTTAAGGCTTCGTCGAAAAAATTAAATGATTTTTGAGAATGGCCCTGGGCGATAGAAACGGTGCCTGCAGAGCTTAAAGCATATACGAGTTCGTCATCCAACTTATTTTTTTTACAAATATCAATTGCCTTTTGGGCATAACTCA
>JBDTJV010000294.1:0-10632 GCA_039935675.1 Ginsengibacter sp.
AAATTGACATTTGTCAAGAAATAATAACTACCTTTTATTTCTGCTTAATGTTTCCTCTGCTATGCCAAGATAAGAGGCCAGGTATTTGGATGGCACACGTTGAATCAGCTCGGGATAGTTCTTCATAAGGAAATTATATCGCTCTGACGCGGTATGCATTCTAATAGAAAATAGCCGCTGCTCACTTAATGCATAATATTTTTCGGTAAGAACTCTTCCTATAAAATTGAATTCCGGAAAGTTTTGATAAATGTATTGCAGCTCAGTATAATCAATATAATATGTCTCGGTATCCTCAAGAGCTTGAATATTTTCATAGCCTGGTTTTTGCTGAAAAAAACTTTCAACAGATATAATACAATCTCCTTCTTTCATAAACCAGGAGCAAACTTCTTTTTGATGATCTTCATAAAAGCAGCGTACAAGGCCCTTTGCAATAAAAAAAATCTTATCAGAAACGTGGCCGGATTTTAGCAAAAAATCTTTTTTAAAAAATGTCTTACTATTTAAATTCCTTATGAGATGCTCACGTAAAGCATCCGGCACAGGATAAATACGGTTTAAATATTGTATTAATTCTTCCATTCTGTTGATCAAATTTAAAAAATATTTTTTTGAAAAATATGAGCGAAATATTGATATAAATTGTACAATACAAATTGCTTAATTTTAAAAAATGGAGTATAAGAAACAAATGGGTTTTATTACCATAAGAACTTTTCAAAATTATTTTTCTGCTCATATCTTATTAACAAGGATGCGTGATTCAGGAATTGACTGTTTTTTAAAAGATGGGTTCACGGTTACTGTTGTTCCAATTTTATCCAACGCAGTCGGAGGAATAAAGCTGGTGGTAAGAAAAGAGGATGAAGATGAAGCAAATCTTTTGCTTCATGATCTTGATGAAGCTTACCGCCAAAGCGCTATGTGTCCAAAATGTGGTAGCAAAACCATCGAACTCGTTCCTAAAAAAACGACCGCAAATATTGCAACCGCTATACTGACGTGGCTTTTCGGCAGCTATGCTATTTCTGTGAAAAATGTTTATCAATGCTCTTCCTGCGGGTATGAAAGTGAAAATCTTACAGAAAACTTTGAACAGGATCCGTTAGAATTTAAAGAAGAAAATCTGAATTAATCTATTTTGAAAAATGAAAACAATTGCGTTTATACCTGCCCGTTATGCAGCCTCCCGTTTCCCCGGAAAGCTAATGCAAATGCTCGGCGATAAAACGATTATTCGCCATACTTATGAAAACACAAAGAACACTTTATTATTTGATGAAGTAATTGTAGTAACAGACAGCGACATTATTTTTAATGAAATTATTCATAATGGCGGTTACGCGATTATGAGCAAACATCCACACGAAAGTGGAAGCGACCGCATCGCTGAAGCAGTTGCTGACACTGAAGTAGACATTGTGGTGAATGTACAGGGCGACGAACCTTTTGTAAAAAAAGAACTGCTGGCCGATTTATTAGGCGTTTTTGGTAATGACAAAACTCATGAAATAAAAGTCGCTTCCCTGATGTATCCGGTAGTAAATGAAGAAATAATCAGTAATCCTAATCATGTAAAAGTGGTTGTGGATAAAAATAACGACGCTTTGTTTTTTTCAAGAAGTGTGATCCCTTTTCATCGCGACAGGAATATTTCAGCCGTTTATTTTAAGCATATTGGAATTTATGCGTTTCGGAAAAATGTGTTAATGGATTTCACACAATGGCCAATCACGCCATTAGAATCTATCGAAAAGCTGGAACAGCTCCGTTATCTTGAAAATGGAGTAAAAATAAAAATGGTATTGACAAATGAAAACCCAGTATCTATTGATACTCCTGAGGACCTGGAATTCGCCAGAAAACTATTGTAACATTTTAGAGTTGTTCAATTATCTTTATTGCTGATTTTTAACTTAAAATTTTTTTTGAAAATGTTGCTAAACCGGTTTCCTTATTTGGTATTTATTTGCCTTATTGTTTTTTATTCCTGTAATAATGAACAGGATAAATTGCAGATAGAAAAGTCGGCATCTGCTTTTGATATAAAACAAGGTGAGGCTTCGGTCTTACAGTCTAATCTTCATTTTATGAAATCATTCAAAGCAGGCGATACGGTGGAAGTAGCTCAATCATTTACTACAGATGCAAAAATTCTGGTGTCTGGCCAGCAACCGGTTACAGGGAAAAAAAACCTGGTTCATTTCTTTTCAAACATGATGAAAAAAAATATCGCCGAATATAAATTAACTACCGTGAAAATCTCCGGGGACAGCAGTATACTGGTAGAAGAAGGCACTTACACGATGATAGATAGCAGCAGGCGCCAAAAAGATAGAGGCGAATACATCTCACTTTGGCAACAGGAATCGGGTAATTGGAAAATTTACAGGGATATGTGGGTAAGCAGTAATCCATTATCTGCAATTAAGATTGATAATGGAAACCTTCCTTCCCAATAAACCTGCATATCGCAATTTTCATTTAAAAATGGCAAAATGATCAAATGGGTATTAATTACAAATGAGGTTAGAAGAAAAAAATTTAATATTTGCTATTTAGCTTTTCTTTGAAAATCAACAAATATTTGCTTATGAAAAATGAAAACTTTATGACATTCATAAAGCCTTTTGAAAGGCGAATGACAAAAAAAGTCCTCCAGGTAAATCCCACGATTGCTCCTCAAAGAAAAGAGCCGGAAAAAACGGATTTCTTTGTTTATGAATACGACGCGACAACCTTTCAGCATTATCATTTCAATAAATTAGAAGATGTCCTCAAATTCAAAACCAGTTCAAAAAATTGCTGGATAAACATAGGCGGATTAAGGCGGGAAGATATTGATAAGATCAGCGCCAATTTCAATATTCACCCTTTGATAAGTGAAGATATTTTAAGTTCGGGCCAAAGACCTAAAATGGATGAATTGAACAACCTGATGTATTGTTTATTAAACATGCTTTATTTTAATGGAGAATGTCATGCGGTGGAAAGTGAGCAGATCAGTATCGTATTAGCTCCGGGAATTGTTTTGACTTTCCAGGAAGAACCTACCCGCGATGTCTTTAATCCATTACGCGAAAAAATAAAAATAGCCGGCAGTAAAGTGCGGGAAAGCAAAATTGATTATTTATTTTATTCATTGATCGATCTTATAGTTGACAACTATTTTGTAGTAATGGAACAGCTCGGTGAAAAGATAGAAGATGTAGAAGAAGACATTACCAAAAGGCCGGATACAAATACACTGGCAAAAATAAATTTGCTTCGCAAAGAAATGATCTTTTTGAAAAGGAATATATCCCCGGTGCGGGAAATGATTAATGGGATTTTGAGAAGCGAAACAAACCTGGTGGAAGATAGAACTGAAAAATATTTCAAAGATATTTATGATCACATTGTTCAGGCAAATGAACTGGCAGAAAATTATCGTGATATGATGATCAACCTGCAGGACCTGTACCTAAGCAATGTCAATTTAAAAATGAACCAGGTAATGAAGGTAATGGCAGTGGTAACCTGCCTGCTGGCTCCTGCAACAGTTATTGGTGGTATTTTTGGTATGAATTTCAATCGCATTCCCTGGCTCCACAACCCGGATGGATTTTATATAGCAGTAGGATTAATGTTAATTATTCCGGTTTGGATGATCTGGATATTTAGAAAAAGAGGTTGGTTTTAGAAAACTTGTAATTATAAAAATGCGATTTATGAGAGCATTATTGTATTCTTGATTGTGTCAATACAGAAATTCGTCTTCTCCAAAAAATCTAGGCCAAGAAGTCCGTTATAATCAGAAAAAATTCCATGAGCCAGAAAATCATAAACCTGTATTTGAAATCCTTTTTTTGTTAACCCGATGGAGGAGAGGTGGCCGATTTCAAAAATTTGTGTTTCAATAATACCATTTGCTGTTTCGATTTCAACGGTTCCAATATTGTCTTTCAAATCATATCCAAGAAGATATAATGCATTGCTGTCAATAGTTGTATTAGTTGCGCCTGTGTCTAAAATCATTTTCAATTCATACTTATAATCAACCTCAACATTTACAAGTATTAAACCGTTGTCTGGTTCTCTTTTAAATTTGAATCTCATTTTTGAACACGGTTAAAAATGCCAGTCATTTTCCTGGATGGTCTAAAATTACCAGTATAAATTAAAGTAATTTTATTAAACTCAGAGGTTCTGTCCCTACCAATGTAGCAAACTTCTTTTTTGTCCTTGCTATGAAAAACAGGAATCCCGGATAAAACATCCATTTTGTTTTCATCCATGGTCGGGTTGCCAAGCAAAACCCATTCATCAGGATAAAGCTTCTTGATGTCTGCGATATTTAATAACTTTCCCATACTATTATTTCAGCAAATTTACGACTTTTTAAAAAAATGGTTTATTAGTAAATCCACGTAATTCCATGCTGAATAGCCGACTTGGAATCTGAAAATCAAGCCAAGCGTTTTACACATCTTTTCTGGTGATCCACTTTGATTTTTAGTAAACCAACATTTGGTACGGATTTCTATTTAGATTAATTTTCTTTCAGGAAAAGCGCTTATTTATCATCTTCTTCCCCTAAATATTCCTTAAACTCGTTTATTGCTTCTACGTTATTTTCACGATTCATAGAAGCGCTTACTTCCTTTTTTTCGCTGGCAGTAAGGTGGAAATTAAGCGGGGCGCCACTTTCGGGATTTTTTGGAATATACATAAAAGTAACGCGGCGAATTTTATTTTGCAATTCTTCGTCCAGGTAGGTGATCTCATCATCCTGGAAGTAATCCTGCAGGCTGAACCAGTTAGTTTGCATCATGGTAAAAGGATTCGTAAGAACACCGGCAATTCCTGAAGATTTATAACCTGTATACCAACTTCCTTTTTCCCTGGAACGTACCTGGATAATTAAAACACCGCGGGTATTTTCGTTGATCCAATCTTTAAAAACATTTAAAAATCGTAAGGTAGTTTCCTCTCCTGAATTATCACGAAGGCCCGCATCCATTACATCAATAACCGGCCTGGAAGGCAGCCATACCGCTGGCAAAATATAAGGATAGGTTGCATTCATCCGAAGCGCTGTAAGCATCCTTAAATTCATTGCATCCATGTTCTTAAAAAGCGCGCCAAAATCAATGGCATCAGGTCCTGTTAACTTTGAGGTAGAATCTTTAAATTCAGGTTGCATCATAAAACTAATAGGTTGCGTGGAAACCAGCATTTTTTTAAAATCGCGGGTAACGGTCGATGACAGGATCAACAAAGGGATTTTTGCCTCTTTTTCCGCTTCTTTATAAAAACCAATCGGTTTGTCAAGTACATAATTGGTGTTCTCATTTAATTTTTCTTCAAATGCGTAACCGCGATCCTTCACATAACGGTAATGGTTATACGTAAATTTTTGGGTGGGTGAAATAAGATCACGGGTTACCAACGAAGAAAAGACAGGATTTAAAAGATCTTTAGAAATGTTATGCAGGTATTGTTTGTTTTCGGGGTTTATGTTTGCTCCGTTATTTTTCAGCCGGGATAACTCACGAAAGTATGCTGCGGCAAGCATCCCACCCGACGCACCTGTCATTAGCATCGTTTTCTTCATGAGAGTGCCCCCGGTGATGCTATCCAGTTTTTGCAAAACATTCATGGAAAATCCCGCGCTGCGCACACCGCCTCCGCTAAAATTGAAAAAAATCATTAATGGTTTTTCTTCGTGCTGATTCGCTTTCCATTTATTTAAAATGGCAATCATATTGTTTTTATCCGTATCGATCTTAGTTGCTGTATTAAGTTCGGATAAGCTTTTTAGAGAATATTCCGGGCGATCAGGATTGGTATAATTAAGGCCGTAAGCTTTATTTCTCGGATCGATTATATCGTACCTATACAACACATTTATAATAGTAAAAAATAATACCATAAACAATAAGCTCCAGCTTTTTAGAAAATAAGAAAGCGCACCGATCACTGCAATTAGAATAGCAAAAAATAAAAGAATGCTGGCAGCTGCCGGAATTTGAAATATTTTATTATCAAGAAAAATGGCAATGAACAACATAAAAATGAAAGCCATCAATACTGAAAACATTGCGGATACGTGATGCCGTTTAAAAATTATATCCAGGAAACCCTGGCTATAATGTTGTACAGGCCTCACTTTGCGAACCTGGAATCTTGTGCTTAGGTAATTTTTTACCGGTAATCCAAAATCATCAATCACTTTTTTCTCATCTTCTGTTTCGGGTATCTTATTTTCATCAAAATCAACCAGGTTTGGTTCCAGCGTGCGAATAATTCTTTGGTCGGCACTGAAAAAATAAAGAAAAGAAATGGAGATCAAAAGGAAAAAGCCACCTGCAAATCCTCCGATGATAAAAAGGAATTGCGTAAGCGGAATCAGTTCTTTTACCCTGTCAAAATAAAGCGCTTCCGCAAAATATAAGATCAGGAATGCCAATGGAATGATCGCATTATTCAAACAATATTTCAAAAATGGTTTGTAGCTGGTAGCCAGGAACCGAAAGCGGCCACTGTGTAAAATAAAAGTAGTGATGTTCCAGCTCATAATAAAAATACCGGTAGCAATGCCTGTAATAGCTGCTCCGGCTGCATTTACATTACCCAAATATTCAGGAGCAAGGAATAACGTATTCGCACCAAAGGAAGCCAAAAAATTACCAGAGATGGTAAGAAACAGGATTAGCCATACTATTAGCAACACTTGCGACTTCCTGAAATGCAACAGAAGCAGCTGTACCGGGAATGAATAATATAAATTATGAAAAAAGCTTTTCATTTGAACCATGCTGAGGTTATTAAAAATAGCTATTCTGCGGCACCGAAGGCCTGATGATGTAAATCATAAAAACAATTGACATCAAAAATAAAATAGCCACCAGTTGGTGAGCTACACCAAACCAAACCAAATCATTTCCAAAAGGAGACGAAACCACTGTGGTGATACCAAGAAGTACCTGTAGTAAAACAAACAACAAAGGGACAACTCTTATTTTTGTAAAAGAGGGGCTCCCTTTTATCTTTTTCGCTTTGGTATACCAGATTATTACAAGCACCAGTATCGTATAAGCAAAACCCCGATGTATAAACTGAACGGTGATTTTATTATCCAGCAAATTTTTCCACCAGGGCGAAAGTTGGTTCATGGTCTCCGGAATCCATTTTCCATTGATGGTCGGCCAGGTAGGAGCTGCTGTGGCCGCATGAAGGCCAGCCATAAATGCGCCATAAATTAATTGAAAAAATAAAACGCAAAGGATCACCCAGGTTAACTTTCGCAAAGAGCGGGAAAATGTTTTCATGTTGGAGGGAACTGATATACTGAGGGCAAACCAAAATGTATAGCAAAGCAGGACGATTGCCGTCATAAAATGAGTAGCTAACTTAATATGATCAACAAACAATCTTTCCGGCACGAGTCCGCTGGCCACCATTATCCAACCAATGGCGCCCTGGATCATTCCTAATAAAAATAATATGATAAACGGAATGATCATATCTTTTTTAAACTGCTTGCGAATGAGGAAATAAAAAAATCCAACTAAAAAAACAATCCCCATAAGCCTTGCCCAGTTACGATGCATCCATTCCCAAAAAAAAATTTTCTTAAAATCGCTTAAAGAAAAATCAGCATGTATATACCTGAATTGATCGGTAACCTTATATCTGTCAAATTCTACCTGCCATTGTGTATTATTTAAGGGAGGTAATGCGCCCGTAATAGGATTCCATTCTGTAATGCTCAAACCCGATTCAGTCAAACGCGTAATACCGCCTAACATGATTTGGATCACCAACATAAAGACCCCGAGGTATAGCCACTTTGCAACGTTCTTATTGGCCTTTTTCAATACAATTTCCGCCATAATCGTTTATCTTTTTTTCAATTTAATCATTAAACACAAACGAAACAAAGGTAAAGCCACCTGCTTTACATTTTTTTCAAATTATTATAATGCACAATGTTAAAAACTTATACAGCTTTTTTCTGCATGCTTCTTTACTTTTGAAAAAATATTTCAACATTGTTGCTTCCTTTTTTCCATAATAAATTTCTCGAGGCTGGCGTAGATGAAGTCGGTCGCGGATGTTTTGCTGGTCCTGTGTACGCAGCGGCAGTTATTCTTCCAAAAAGTTTTTATCATCCTTTATTAAATGATTCAAAAGAACTTACAAAAGAAGAAAGAAATCTTTTGCGTCCATTGATAGAAGAACAATGTTTCGCATTTGCAGTGGCAAGCGTGACCAATGTTGAAATTGACCGAATCAATATTTTACAGGCTTCTTTTAAAGCAATGCATCTTGCTTTAAGCAAATTACAGATGCAACCGGAACTTTTGCTGGTAGACGGTAACCGGTTCAAGAGTTATAAAACGCTCCCTCATCAGTGTATTGTAAAAGGTGATGGAATGTATGCTTCTATTGCAGCGGCGAGTGTTTTGGCTAAAACATACCGCGATGAGTATATGGAAACCCTCCACGAGAAATATCAAATGTATTCCTGGAACAAAAACAAAGGTTACGGAACCCGCGAACACCGCGCAGCTATAGGAATACATGGCTTATGCCGCTACCACCGCAAAAGTTTTAATATATGGCCTGTTTTTGAGAATGATGTCGAAGTAGCTTTAGAAAATTAATCTTTCATTTAAAGGCACAATTTCTTTCCAGCACTTTCTAAAAAAAGCAAAGTAAAAAAGACGATTATTTATTCGTTTACTGGCAATTTAAATTTTTCAATCATCGAAGTTAGGCGATGAAAGATCATTTTGAAATATCAGGATATCCTTTTGCGATCCAGTCTGTTTTTATATTATGCGGCAAATCCAATAGATGGTAATTGGTAAAATTCATTTCTTTCAATGCCGCAATTGCCGGCCTCACATTCGGGCAATGAGTAAAGGGGCAACAGCCACAATAAATCACAATATCTGCAGATCGGGGAAGTTTACTCAGGGAATCTTTAAATTTTTGAAGGTTATTTTCCTCGCTTGTGGGCCCGATATTAATGGAATTTGGAATAACCACACCCGGGCCTACACAATAAATCAGTGGAATATTTTCTTTCAAATCAAGAGTTTTTGCAAGGGAAGCTGGTTCCATTAATTGATCTTTTGTCCAATTTTCCGGCTTCTGTGCGGAGCATTGCTGAAATCCGAAAAGAACGAAAGCAGCAACTATGAACGTAAACATTTTTTCTCTTTTCATAAGATTGTTTTTTCAAAAATAAAAATAAGCCCAATTATAGAATGTTATAAAATTACTTCACGATAGTATCCAGCACCATTCTTGAATCTTCTTTTTCTCTTTTTGCTTTCTTTTTGAAATATCCGCGCAATAAAAAATTATGCTGAACCGCCTCAAGGTCTTCGTCCAATTTTTTACTGGCCGATTGCAGATTTTGGAAAGTAATTTTCAGATCTGTCGCTGATTTTTCATCACCCAATAACATTCCTGCAGGAGCATTGGTATTTTTTAAACCTTTGTTCACGGTTGTGATTGCATTTTGCACACTGTCCATTATACCTTTTGATTTTACAGCAACGCTTTGTAATTGGGCAACCGTAGATCGGAGATTACTGAAAACAACTGTATCAGTCACCAGGTCATTTGCCAGGTTGCCTGGTTTATTCAATTTCGCAGTATAATTTGAAACATTAGATGAAAGCTTTTCGAGATTCCCGGAAGCCATTCTTAGAGTAGTAACTGTTTTATCTAACTCATCAGCAAAAGTTTCATCTTTCAACAATTTGCCTATAGATCCTTTGCCATCCACCATATTATCGGTGATTTTTATAAAATTTTGTGTGATGGCCAGGAGGTTATCGTTATTTTTTGATAAAGTTGCCATCATGGCATCCGTATTTAATAATTCTTCATTATTCAAAATATCGCCATTCTCAAGCGGTGGTACATTAGAAGTGCCGCCATAAATTTCTATAATTTTATTACCAATCAAACCATCGGTAGAAATTTTTGCTTTTGCGTTTTTGCGGATGTATGGGATGGATTGTTTGTCAATATTCATATCTACTTCTACTTTCCCATTACCAATAAGTGATACTTTATGAATAGTTCCGATTTTTACTCCTGAAAACCAGATGTTATTACCTTTTTGTAAACCATTCACGTTGGCAAATACTGATTTTACATCAATAGAATCAGCAAAAGTTTTTTTCTGTGAACCGAGCGTAAGAACCGTCCAGACAAAGATTGCGAGACCGAGAAAAATAAAAATTCCTACTATAACGGCCCGTTTATTTGGTGTAGATCTCATAATTAATGAATAAAATTGTATTTGTAAAAATTTTGAATCCTTTCATCATCACTGCTAAAAACTTCTTCAAAAGTTCCCTGCTTTATAAACTTTCCGTCGAATAACATGGCCACTTTATCGCCTGTTGTTTTAGCGCAAGTAAGGTCGTGAGTGATAATGATAGAAGTTGTGTCATATTCATGTTTTACCTGGTTAATCAGGTTGTTTATTTCGATACAGGTAATCGGATCCAGTCCCGAAGTTGGTTCGTCGTACAACATTATTTTCGGCCTTAGAATTAACGTACGCGCAATACCGATCCTTTTTCTTTGCCCCCCAGATAATTCAGAGGGCATCTGGTT
>JBDTJV010000295.1:0-4860 GCA_039935675.1 Ginsengibacter sp.
GTGTACCTGATCTTTACAGAAATACAACCGGTAAGCTTGTTTTTACTACGAAGTTCAAAAGCGATTTTTTCTGTCATGCGAACGAGTTCCTTTTGCAAAAAGCTCATGTCAATCGTATCAGACTCAAAAGTATGTTCTGTACTAATAGACTGTTGTTCCCGAAAAGGAATTACGGGTGTTTCGTCAATTCCGTTTGCACGCTTGTGTAATTCAATTCCATTTTTTCCTAACAGGTTGTGCATCAGTTTTACCGGGATATCGCTTAAAGTTTTTACTGTTTCCACCCCCATTTTTATTAATTTAAACCCGGTTTCTTTTCCTATTCCCGGAATCTTCATCACACTCAAAGGGGCTAAAAAAAGTTTCTCCTTGCCAAAAGGAATTTCCAGCTGGCCGTCGGGTTTTACTTCATTGGTAGCCACTTTGCTGATCAGTTTATTGGAAGCCAAACCATACGAAATACAAAGCCCGCTTTCTTTCAAAACGTTTTTTTTTAGTTCATCACTGAATTTCCTGCAGCCGAAAAATTTATCCATTCCGGTGAGATCTATATAAAACTCATCAATGCTTGCTTTTTCAAATAAGGGTACTTTGTCTTTTATTATTTCGGTTACCAGTTTTGAATATTTACTGTAAGCTTCAAAATCACTTTTAATAACAATGGCATGAGAGCATAACCGTAATGCAACTCTCATAGGCATCCCGCTGTGAATGCCAAACTTTCTTGCTTCATAACTGCACGAAGCCACTACGCCACGATCGCTCATACCACCAACAAGAATGGGTTTTCCTTTCAGTTTTGCATTTCGCAAATATTCGACTGATACAAAGAAAGTATCAAGGTCCATGTGGGTAATATGACGGCCATCTGTTGTGATCATTTGATAAGATTTGAATAACTACGGCTTTTATAACCCATTTTTATCATTGACGACACTTCAACAGAAGGTACTCCAAAATCTTCCACTACTTTACCTGTAATGCGATAAAAACCGCTGTTGGTGATAGGATACTTTTTGGCAACTTCGGGAAAATGAACCGTATCAATCCAGTCAAGGTTACTGTCAACAAAAGTTCCGAAATACATAGCATCGTTGTTTTTGGTGATCACATGTTTGTGTGCAATAAAGTAAACGAGACATTTCACGATCTTTCCCACTTTGGAAGGAAGATCTTTGGAAGCAACATATTTTAATGGATCATCATCTACCAAAGCAAAAGGATTGGTAATGGTAAAATCCATAATTTCCAATTGGTCATAAAGATCGTCGAGGGCATGATCGGTTAATTGCGGAAGTGTAAACTCCAAAGGTTCTTCTTCAAATAACAATTGGCCATTATGCAACTCCGGCTGGTTCTTTTTTTGCAAAAAGTTGGCTTCCCACAACAATTGTTTTTCCGTTTTTCCGGTGAACCGCAATGCTCCAATGCTGATCAGGATATTTAACTGTTCAAGGCCAATATTGGTTCTTTCAATAAAATCCTGCAGGTGTAAATAAGCACCGTTTGTATTGCGTTCTTCCAGGATGATCTCTACCAGTTTTGATTGGAGCCGTTTGATGTGTATAAAACCAACATATACTTCACCGCCTTTAATATTCGTGTAAGCATCACTGTTATTCACACAAGGCGGATTGATCGTCGCGCCGGTTTTAAGCAATTCCATAAAATAAAGTTCCCGCGAATAAAAGCCGCCAAAATTATTGATCACAGCTACCATAAATTCTTTCGGATAATAGGTTTTGAGATAAAGGCTCATATAACTTTCTACCGCGAAGCTGGCAGAATGCGCTTTATTGAAACTATACCCGGCAAAGCTTTCCATCTGTCGCCATACTTCCTGTGCCAGCTCATCAGTATGGCCCAACTTTTTGCAATTGGATAAAAACAGTTGTTTGATCATAAAGAACTTATTGTTGTTCTTATATTTTCCGCTCATCGCTCTTCGCAAAATATCTGCTTCTCCAAGAGATAATCCCGCAAAATAATGACCGATTTTAATCACATCTTCCTGGAAAACCATCACACCAAAAGTTTCGCTCAAATGTTCTTCAAAAAGCGGATGCAGGTATTTTATTTTATCCCGGTGATGATACCGGTAAATATATTCCCGCATCATTCCTGATTGAGCCACGCCCGGCCTGATGATACTACTCGCAGCTACCAGCGTTAAATAATCATCGCATTCCAGCTTTTTCAATAATTGCCGCATTGCCGGTGATTCTATATAAAAACAACCAATTGTATCCGCTTCGCGAATTCGTTTTTTTATGGCCTCGTCATTCCGGTATTTTTTAAAGTTGTGAATCTCAATATCCTTACCGGTAGATTGTTTGATAAGCTGAAGACATTCTTTGATATGTCCCAGCCCACGCTGGCTCAGGATATCAAATTTATTGACCCCAATATCTTCCGCGGTAAACATATCCATCTGAACACCCGTAAAGCCCTTTGGCGGTAAAAAGCAGGTAGCATAATTCGTTATTTTTTCATCAGTGATCAGCATACCGCATGGATGAATGGACATGATATTTGGAAAACCAATGAGCAGCTTTACATATTGCAGGATCATTTTCTGAATTTTATCTGCCGGACCTGTTGATCTTTGTAATTCTTTGATCTCTTCTTCCGGAAGGCCGAATACTTTTCCAAGTTCATGGATCGAAGCATTTCTTTTGAAAGTAGAGAATGAACCGCACAAAGCAACATGGTCTTTCCCAAAACGTTTGAAAACATAATCCATCACTTCATCTCTATCGCGGTGGCTGAAGTCAATGTCAAAGTCAGGTGGCGACTTGCGTTCAGGATTAAGGAACCTTTCAAAATAAAGGTTTAGCTCAATCGGATCCACATCGGTAATTCCGAGGCAATAAGCCACGATGGAATTGGCACCACTACCACGTCCAACATGATAAAAACCGCGTGTCTGAGCATAGTGAACAATATCATTATTGATCAGGAAGTAAGCGTTAAAACCAAGATCATTAATAATTTTTAATTCTTTTTCAAGCCTTTGCAATGCGATTTTATTTTTTTTCCCATACCTTCTTTCAAAACCATCAAAAGCCAGTTTTTGAAGAAAGATCCGGTCATCTTCTTTACCAGCACTGTAACTCTGCATATTTTTATCGGTGCCAAAAACAAAATGTACCTCGCATTCATCAGCAAGCTTATAAGTATTGGTTACTATAAAAGGATATTCCCTGAAAGCCTGTAAAAGTTGAGTTGGTGCTACAAACACTTCTCTTTCATCGGCCTGCGCTTCCACAGGTAATTTTGAAAGAAGGCAATTTTTATGAATGGCGCGGAGAAGCCGGTGGAGATTGAAATAAGTTTTATTTTGAAAAGTAACCGGCTGCATTACTACCAGTTTATCTTTAAACGCTTTCCAGTTTAAGGTTACCATTTGATTGAGTTCCCACGGTTTTATCCCGATCCTTTCATTAGGTAATAATTCGTTCAAAGGTTTTGAATGCAATGGATAAATTATAAAACCATCGCCGGGATGATCATAAAAAGAAGGCAGATCCGAAATGGCGGGAAAAGGTTTTTTAGCAATTAGATGATCTGAAAGAAATTGGTGAATCCAGGCAAGTCCGCGACTATTAGAGGCAATCAATAAATATAGTAACGTGTCTTCATTTCTGATTTCAACGCCTGTAATGGGTTTGATGTGATGTTGATTACATAAGCGAACGAATTCCCAGGAATCACAGGTGGAATTAATATTTGTAAGCGCCAGTGTTGATGCTCCTTTTTCTACGGCTGTAAGCACCAGTTTCTCCGTTGAGAAAGTTCCATAACGAAAACTATAATAGGTTTTGCAATTTATATACATGTTACTTTACTAATATTATTAGCAAAGTTTAGCTAAATAATTTATTATTACAAGAAAAACTTGTTAGAAATTTAAATGAATGGCTAAATGAGTTCAATGAAGCAGTATATATAAGATGCTTTGGAGTAAACGAATAAATAACCAGTAATTCTATTTTTTCTATCAAAAAATAAAATCAAAAAAAACGATGCTTGTCAATTTATTGAAAGCAAACCTTTACGGCCAAAAATGCATTTAAGGTGTCGTTTTTGATTTGAAGATCAAAATAGATGGGGTAATATTTACCGATATCCATATCCAGTTTTGAAGAGGTTTCATCGTTTGAGAAGGCAAGATGTTCTTCACATATTTCATGGATGTATTGGTAAACATTTCAGAATATCCTCCTGATAGTTTTACGTCTTTCTTCACAGAATAATTAAAGGAAATATCGGCTTCATTTCCCAGCGATGAATTTGCTTTTGAACCGCTGTAATTAATGATTGTGGATGGCGCTTCAAAGTGATGCAAAGATATTTGGCCACTAAAGTTTTCAGAAGGATTTGCATAAAAATTCAAATAAGAATCCCAAAGACCAACGTTGTCGTGTGCGCTTGCACTATAAAAATAATCCATCAAACCGTAAAATTTATGCTGTGTTCCATAAAGAGTATTAAAGGAAGTAACCTTAGACGATTGAGCATTCATATCTCTTCCACTTAAATAATCACTACCGATACCAAAACCGGCTTTTTTACTGAAGTTGTAATCGGCTTTTACCGCCGCCATCCATGCATTTGTTTTGATAGAAGCCGTATTTTTTAAGGGATTGTTCCCGGTTTGATAATAATAAGTTGCCATTAAATTGACTTTATCTTTTTTATAAAAAAGATTTCCTCCAAACGTTTGTAAATGGGCAACTGATGAATCTATTTTATTCTGTAAATCAAGGTTCATAAAAATAGCTGATGCAGAAAATGCTTTCGAAAAATCATATTTCATCCATAAAAACTCCATTGCTTTATAGGGTTGGCTAAGTGAAT
>JBDTJV010000296.1:0-3354 GCA_039935675.1 Ginsengibacter sp.
TTTGAGTTAAAAGTTTAAGCGGTCAGTACCGAAGGTCAGACCGCGATTGCAATTACGGGTTCAAATTTACCGCTAAACCAGAAAAATATCTAAGAACTTATGTAGTGGATAGAATAAATCAATAAATAAGAAATAAGAAAGTGGAGTAAACGAATAAATAATTCAGATTCTTAATCTGTAAAAGTTCTATAGAGCGTGTCCCTCTCCAAAGGAGAGGGGTTGGGGTGAGGCTTTATAAGTTAGTAAAGAATAATTTGAGTTAAAAGTTTAAGCGGTCAGTACCGAAGGTCAGACCGCGATTGCAATTACGGGTTCAAATTTACCGCTAAACCAACAAAATATCTAAGAACTTATGTAGTGGATAAAATAAATCAATAAATAAGAAATAAGAAAGTGGAGTAAAAGAATAAATAATTCAGATTCTTAATCTGTAAAAGTTCTATAGAGCGTGTCCCTCTCCAAAGGAGAGAGCCTGTCCCGATTTTTTCGGGAGGTTGGGGTGAGGCTTTATCTTATTAGTTAAGAATCAGGTTGAATTGGGATTTTAAGAAATGTAAAATAAGGAATAAAAGTAATGGTAGTAAGCAGACAAATTATTCAAATTCTTATTTTTTAGAAGTTCTATAAAGCACGTCCCTCTCTAAATGAGAGAGCCTGTCCCGATTTTTTCGGGAGGTTGGGGGTGTGGCTACATGAGGTGGTAAACAATATAGCCAGGTAAAACAATAAATACTGTTGAATTTATTCGGCAAAAGAAATTTTTAATTTTTTGGGATCAATACTAATTGTCTCTATTTTTCCGCTTAATTTTTTGGTGAAAATAGCTGAAATTAGATACAGGAAGGATATAACAGCGTTTTATGATTGCATCGGTGATTTTTTTTTCACAAGTGGCTTGCAAAGCATAAAAATTGTGTTTATGTTTGTCACCGGATTGTCCTAATAATGTGTAAAAACATTTTGCCAAAAATTAACCTCTAAAAAAATATTACCAGCTATGCATTCATTACAGAAAGATATAAGGAAAGATATCATTAAACATCCGTACAGGAATATGGATATTATTTATGAGGCGGGTAAGACGATGTTGTCTGCGCAGGATGAAGAGTTGATCAAAGAGTATACCCGCCTACACGACTTTGAGCAGAAAATGAAGAGCACTGCAGAGCAATTACATCGCCAATCTGAATCTTTAAACGAAACCATATTGCAACTGGATGAGAAATTATTAAGTGTACGCGCCTCTTTTGATACCTGCGTCTCATTGGCCGATAAACTCTCCCAGGCAAATTATTCTTTGATGGAAACCAGCGTGGCAAAGGTGGCGAAAGCGCAGGAGCAAACTCAGGAAAAATTAAAGGATTATCATAAGGATTTATTGGCAATCTATGAAATCGCAAGAGTGATGCAGGAGGATATAAACCAATATCACGAATTCAATGAAAACGGGACAGAGACAATATATGAAGAAGTTTCTACCCTTGTAATGAATCATTCCGCAAATTGGGAAAACAATGCAATCAACACTTCGGATTTTGACCGGCATTTTAATCAATTCAGGAAATTTGCAACAATGATGGAAAACCGCCGGGAATTCCTGGTAGCCGAATCTGAGTCAGTTATGGATAACTATAATAATCTCAATAATGAAACTACTGCGCTATACAACCTCTGGAACGAACTTATAAAACGCACCGATCTGCTGGCGAGGATGTCCGACCTTCATAATAAGACAACCGGTTTTACTGAAAATTGAGGTGTATCTCTGTTTTGCTGCCAGGCAAGCAAATAACTTTGACTCATGGCAGACAGTGAACAAGCAAATATCCCGGATTCTTCTTTTCCTGATTTTCAGATGAAAACCATATTGACACTGATAAACTTTTCCTCATGGGGACTTTTACCCCGGGAAATACTTAGCAAAAGTAGGTTGCCATTATTTTTTGCAGGAGAAACGGAAATGGTAGAAGCGCATAAATTAAGCACTTTTAAAAAGATACAGGTAAAATTATTGTACTGGAAAAAGGAAAAATCGTAGAACAGTGAACTCATGATGAATTAACAGAGGAGCATCGACAATATTATGAGTTATTGAATAACCAGTTGTAGTTGGGGGTTTAAGCGGTCAGTACCAAAGGTCAGACCGCGGATGCTATTATGGATTCCCAGGTTACCAGTAAATCAACAAATATCTGGTAATCTTGTTTTGTGGATACACTAAAATGAATAAATGCGGAATAATAAAGTGATTATAGTGAAGGGAAAATAATTCCGAATAGCATTTTTATGGAGTTCAATAGAGCGTGTCCCTCTCCAAAGGAGAGAGCCTGTCCCGATTTTTTCGGGAGGTTGGGGTGAGGCTTGGTGAATGAAAAATAGAGATAGCGTCGGGATAAAATAAACGGAAACTGAATTATATAAAACCAAAACCCCGCTTTTTTGTTGGTTTACTGTCAACAGTTTAGTAAAATCACCAGTCAATTTTAAATCCCTTTGCCATTATATTTCTCTACTATCACGTTTTGACTTCGCGATATATTCTTTAATAGCAAAATGATATACAGAATCTCCTTTTTTGATCTTTTTTGCGTATATTTTTTTCTTTACAGGATCATTAACGATCTCTTTTGCAAATGCGACTGCATCTTTAAATAAATTCCTGCATTCACGCTGTTCGCCGGAAGCAACAATCCTGGTCATATCAGGATAGCGGGTAATAACAGTTCCATTGCGATATTGTTTGAACACGATTTTTTTTCCGATAGCGCCGCTAATGCAACATGCTGGAAAAGATTGCTTTTTCATTTGAATATTTTGTTTTAAATAAATAATGGATGCCTGGCCGGGAGGGCAGAAATTTCTGCTCATTGCGGTTTTTTAGTAAAAATAATATTCAGAAATCGCTACGCCAAACTAACAGACCGATTTTGCCGATTTTGCCGATTAATGACAGTCTTTTCAAAGACTTGTCAAACATTGTCCGTCCTAATTACGCAATTAAATGTATCGTTTTCCCTTACTGCGAATCAAGCTAATCTAAAATATCCTCCGTGGTTACATATGGGGAAACTTCATCGAAACGATTTCAAGGTGCTCGTCTAAGGGTAGGGTAGTGGGTATCTTTGGTTGTCCTGGGTGATAAAGCATTTGGCTTCATCTGTTTGTTTTTGCTCAGAAGTCTCGGGTATTTTACAAAACTCATTAGCACGAAGTTAAATAAAATCAGAAAAAATAAAAGGGAAGAATAAAAAGAGGCCAAATTGAAACAACCGTGCTGTTATTACAAAGTTCGCTGATTAGAAAAATAGGAAGATAGGAGAGAGAAGATTTTAAGATAACGGGCGTTTTCTTAAA
>JBDTJV010000297.1:0-3518 GCA_039935675.1 Ginsengibacter sp.
ATGTTTTTATTTGACAGTTATTTTTTAAGAATAAATTGATTGCAATTCTTAGTTAGTTATAGCACGTGTATTCCCGCCCGCAGATACGGCTTAAGCAATTCATCATCGGCTGCCAGTTCTGTTATCAGCGTATCTATCTTCCTGCTATCGCACACCTGGAATGGCTGACGTGAGTTAATTTTTTCGGCAATCGTTAGACAAACTAATTTCTTTGCAGATTCGATCATGGCTCTTTTTATTTGTACTACTTCCCAATCATTATCTGAAACACCATTTTCCAGGTTAATGGCCGATATTCCTAAAATGCACATGTCGACCTTTAATTCCTTAATTCTTTCAACTGCGTGAGTACCGACAGAAATTTTAGAATCTTTGGAAATCTTATCTCCGATGGCAATCACCTCAATGTTTGGATGAACAATATACTCTGCAAGAGCAGGAATGCTTCCCGAAATAAAAGTAGCCCTCAGGCTTTGCGGTAATGCGCGGGCTAATTCTATAATGGTAGTTCCACCTCCGGTCAAAATAAACATTCCATCCTTTATTAATGTTGCTGCTTTTTTCGCAATCAATTTCTTTTGACTATAAGCATATACTTCCTTTGAGTAATGATTACCATTGTGAAATGAAGGAGACAAAGCACCTCCGTGAACTTTAATTAATTTTCCTGTTTCTGAAAGCTCATTCAGGTCGCGCCGGATGGTGTCATCAGAAACATTCATCTGGTCACATAAGTCTGTTAAGAGTACTTTATTATGAAGATTTACCTGGTGCAGAATAAAAGCCTGGCGCTCAGTTTTAAGCATTTTTTCCGTTAATTATATGCCAAATCTATGGTAATTATTTTTCTAAAACGCAAAAACCGCATAATAAAATAAAAAAATTCCGCAAAAATGTAAATTTCTTACTGATATACAGAAATAATGAATGAGCCTGCAATTTTGATTGTTAATTGAATCTGGAATCACATAAACAGCCAGTAAACGCACAAATTTAGAGGAACTTTATTTTTTATATTATATAAATTTTGTTGCAGTAAACTTGCAGTTAATTGCGGTTTATAAAATGAAGAGCTAAAATAAACTCATTGTAGGAAAAGTAAATTTGAATTAATATAGTAAAATAGGAAATTACCTTATTTGTCGGTTTACTGTGAAAAATAATTACCATAAATATTAATTTAGTAAACCATAAAATCTTTTTCTATGAAAAAAATAGTAACCATCCTGATTTGTATGTTGGTTGTTTTGTCATGCAATAATCCTGCGCCACAAGATGAGGAAAATAATAAAACGGATACTTTAATTGCTGCGAAAAGTAGTACCACTTTAAATTATGAGCTTTGTTTTTCAAAAATGGAAAAAGATACTATTTTCTTGCAAATGGCGGTGCATGATTCTGTTGTATCGGGAAATTTAAATTATCGTCTTTTTGAAAAAGATGCCAACTCCGGAAAAATCAAAGGCAAGTTATATAGTGATACTCTAATTGCTGATTACACCTTTAAGTCTGAGGGAATTGAGTCCGTGCGCCAGGTCGTTTTTTTGATAAAAGATTCCATTGCTACCGAAGGATTTGGAGAAATGAGAGAAGAAAACGGCAGGCTGATTTTTACAAATGTGCATGACCTTAATTTTCAAAACGGGCTTATTTTGAAAAAAACAGATTGCACTAACAATAAGGAATAACTATTTTTCCAAATCGGAAATAACAGCTATTTGTTCGTTTACTCTAACCTTTAGAACGGGAATCAAAAATAAAAAAGATCATTTACTTCCTATGATGGGTTGAATGCTTTTTTGTTGTATGCTTTTTTGAAGTTGTCTTTTTGTGAGATACTGCTCTTTTCTTTCTTACCTCATGTTTGCGGGGCTCAGGAGTGGAGGTTTCTTCGCCTGCGCCTTCACTTTCGGGGGAATAGGAACTGTCAAAGAATTTTTCCATTTCCTTGGCTTCGTAAATGTTGCGGTTGTATTTATTTCCCAAAACAATAATGGTAGCTGAATCCTGGATCATCCTTATAAATACAGTATTATTCCCATGCCACCAGCCATTATGATAAATGATCTTTTTGCCGTCAGGATATACATTCATTCTCCATCCGTAACCGTAATTTCTAATGCCGGGCTTTTCATTACTATAAGGTGTAAATGCCTCTTCGAGTGTTTTTTTGGAAAAAAGCTGGTTTGTATATAACGCCTGGTCCCATTTTAAGAGATCTTCGGGTGTGCTGTAAATATTTTTGTCGCCAATGCCGCAATCAAGAAAAGTAAAAGCTTCCTGCCTCCCGCGATAATCATAAGAAGGCATGGCTGTTGCACTATCGCTGATATTATAAACATAACTATCATCCATGTGCAATGGTTTAAAAAAATGCTGTTTGATAAAGTCTGCGTAAGATTCACCGGAAGCCTTTTCGATGATCAATCCCAGCAGCGCATAGTTGGTATTGCAATAGGTGAAATGAGTGTCTGGCCTGGTAGCGGCGGGTTTAAATTTTATTAAATAATCCAGCACATCCTGGTTAGATACATGTTTTTTTATATCCCATCCGAGTTGCTGCATAAAATACAGATAATTAGGGAGTCCGCTTCTATGGCTTAATAAAAGCCTCACAGTAACATTATCGTAAGGAAATGCAGGAAAAAACTTTTTTACATCATCATTCAAAGATATTTTTCCCATTTCAACCAGTTTCAAAGTGGCCATTGCTGTAAAAGTTTTTGAAACAGAAGCAAGATGAAAGGCACTGTGAATTGTTAAGGAATCTTTTTTTCGAAGGTTATAATACCCGTGATAAGCTTCGAAAATTACCTGGCCGTATTTCGCGACGATAATTCCACCGTTGAACCCGGAGCGCAACAGTTTATTCTCATAAAAATCTTTCACTTCATTATGAAGTAAATTGAATTCTGCCTCCGGGATCTTATGCTGGTATACAGGCTTATAAGATAAAACACTATCAACGGGTACGACTTTTACTTTTGCGGACTTGGAAGTGCAGGAAGAAAGAAAAAAGAATAATATTAAAAACGTTACAACAAGATTTATAGATCGCATCAAAAAAATTTCATGGATTAAGGAGCTATATTTGCAATATTACATTACTATTTTTATATGCCGGAAAAAAAAGTTACCAGTTATCCTAAAGAAAAAATAAATATTCTTTTTTTGGAAAATATTAGCAAAACTGCCGCTCAAAAATTTACAGACGCAGGCTATTCTTCTGTCAAAAGGCTCACTGGTGCCCTCTCTGAAGAAGAACTTATTAAAGAAATTAAAAATGTGCATTTATTGGGCATTCGTTCCAAGTCGAAGATCACTCCCAATGTTTTAAAACATGCCGAAAAATTACAAGCGATCGGTTGCTTTTGTATCGGGACTAACCAGGTCGATGTGAAAGAAGCAACTGCTAAAGGAATCGCAGTATTTAATGCGCCCTACTCTAATACCCGCTCTGTGGCTGAATTAGTGATCGCAGCTTCTATTATGCTGATCCGTCGCATTCCCGATAAAAA
>JBDTJV010000298.1:0-7961 GCA_039935675.1 Ginsengibacter sp.
ATCAGAAAATTGTAAGAAGAGGAACCCGAATGCTAATGGAAAAAACGGGAATAAAGGACGAAGCAACCGCAGAAGCATTGTTGCTAAAATACGACAGCGTAAAAAAAGCAATGGAAAATTATAAGTAACCGTATTCTTACATTTCCCCTTAAAATTAGCTGGAAAAAGAATAAAGAAATTTGCATTTGAAAACAGGAATTCCTGCTATTTGTTAGTTTACTATAATTTTCTCATTCTATTTCTAGTATTAAACACTTTATAACTTCCTTGAAGTATAAGTGTTTTATCATGCCTAGAACTTCGTCTCCACTGAAATTTCAATAAAGACAACCCAATTATTTTATTTTCGCAATATGTCATTTACAACTATCATACAATCTTCGGCGCTAAAAAGCCTTTCGGAACTATACGGGCAATCTTTTTCGGAAAAAGATTTTCAAATAAATGAAACGAAATCGGAATTCGAGGGCGATTACACCATTGTGCTGTTTGCCCTTGTAAAAACCTTAAAAAAATCTCCGGAAATTTTAGGGAAGGAATTGGGTGAACATTTGATAAAAAATTATCCGGATTTTTTTTCTGCTTATAATGTGATCAAAGGATTTTTAAATTTGAAAATTACGGACTCCAGTTTGAACAGGCTTTTGGAGGAAAACTACCAGGATGAAAATTTTGGAAAACCTTCTCACAACGATCAAAAAATCATGGTGGAATATTCTTCACCAAACACCAACAAACCTTTGCATCTCGGGCATTTACGTAATAATTTTTTAGGGTGGAGCGTAACAGAAATATTAAAAGCAAATGGCAATGAAGTGATTAAAACATCCATTGTAAATGATCGTGGTATTCATATTTGCAAAAGTATGATCGCGTGGCAAATGTTTGCCGAAGGCGCAACTCCTGAATCCACTCATGAAAAAGGAGATCATTTAGTCGGGGATTATTATGTAAAATTCAATGATGAATACAAGCAGCAAGTCAATGAATTAGTAACCTCTGGAAAAACAAAAGAAGAAGCAGAGAAAGAAGCGCCGATCATGAAAAAAACCCAGCAAATGTTACTTGACTGGGAATTGGCAAAACCCGATGTAAGAGAGCTTTGGAGTGAAATGAATAGATGGGTTTATAAAGGTTTTGATGAAACATATAAAAGAATCGGAAGTGATTTTGACCATACTTTTTACGAGAGCAATACTTATCTTTTAGGAAAAGATTTCGTCCAGGAAGGTTTGCAAAAAGGCATCTTGTATAAGAAAGAAGATGGTAGTGTTTGGATTGATTTATCTGATAAAAATCTTGATGAAAAATTGGTTTTGAGAAGTGATGGCACTTCAGTTTATATCACGCAGGATATTGGCCTGGCTAAGCAAAAATTTGAAGAATATCATTTGGACAAAAGCATCTATGTGATTGGTGATGAACAATTGCATCACATGAAAGTGTTGAAAGAAATTATTCGTAAACTCGGAATGCCATTCGCCGACAAAATGTATCATCTCAGCTATGGAATGGTGGAATTAACCAGCGGGAAAATGAAAAGCCGTGAGGGAACAGTTGTTGACGCAGATGACCTGGTAAATGAAATGGTAGCAACTGCCGAAAAACATACTACTGAATTGGGGAAAGTAAACGATTTTACCAAAGAAGAGTTGAAGGAATTGTATGAAACTCTCGCGCTTGGCGCCATGAAGTTTTACCTTTTAAGAGTAGATCCCAAAAAACGAATGATCTTCAACCCGGAAGAGAGCATAGATTTTCATGGCTTTACGGGCCCGTTTGTCCAATATACTTATGCAAGGATCCGGTCTATTTTAAGAAAGGTTGGGGAAATAAATGATTCCGGTATTAAACCTGGTTTATCGTCCGATGGACTTCTACCTTTGGAACGGCAATTAATCATTGCACTTGAAAAATATGGCAACGTTATTTCAGATGCCAGCAATGAGATGAATCCCTCGGTGATTGCCAATTATGTTTTTAACCTGGCCAAATTATTTAATTCATTTTATTCCGAACATTCAGTATCTAACGCTGAAAGTGATGAAAAGAAACAATTACGTTTGTGCATTAGCGTTATGACAGCAACCGTAATAAAAAGTAGTTTACAACTACTGGGGATAAAAGTGCCGGAAAGAATGTAAAAATTCATCGTCAAGCCCTGAAAGGGTACTATAAGTTAACATTGGGCAAAGTTCTATGCATAAAGACGTTTCCAACTTCTACCAACTGAATTTCATTTTCCCGCTGCAACATCCTGATTTCATAACTTTATAATAAAAAGAAATGCAAAATTCATCTACCCGGAATGAAGAAGAATCTAACTCTATCGCATCCGCTTACTGGGACAAACGCTACATCAATAACGAAACAGGCTGGGATATTCACCATGTTTCTCCACCTTTAAAAAGCTATATTGATAGTCTTAAAAATAAAGAATTAAGAATTTTAATTCCAGGCTGTGGAAATGCTCACGAAGCAGAATACCTTTTAAGCAAAGGATTCAAAAATGCCACACTTATTGATTTCTCATTTATTGTTACGGAAAAATTGAAAGCCAGATATCATGATCAGCCAATCAATATTGTGAACGAAAATTTTTTCGATCACCAGGGAAAATATGACCTTATCCTGGAACAAACTTTTTTCTGTGCTTTGCAACCATCTTTGCGTAGTGATTATGTTAAGAAATGTTGTGAATTATTAGATCAAGTAGGTAAAATAGCCGGCGTATTATTCAATAAAAAATTTGCACCCGTCGAACCACCATTCATAGTAACCGATGAAGAATACCACCAATATTTTGAGCCAACATTTACCTTCTTAAAATTTGAAAGTTGCCGGAATTCAATCCAGCCAAGAATGGGTTACGAATTATTTTTCGAATTCGAAAAGAAGTCACAGTAAACGAACAAATAAGCCGGAAAATTATTTTAGAAAATATTTTCCATTTAGACTTTTTTTATAAATCTCTTTTTCAAATTATCCAAAACAGATAACACATCCGGCGTAAGATCGAAATAAATAATAGCACCAACGTATAATGCAGTAAAGACAACACTTCTCAATACCATTGGTAAAAATCCATGAAATGATTTAAATGCATAGTAGCAAATAATATAACTTACAATACCTAATATTATCGCATAAATGGTCTTCATGCTGAATGGATGCATTTTGAATTTTTTCTTCAAAAAAACAATGCGTATCACGTTGTAAATTGAGTAGGAGATTAGCGTGGAATAACCCGCCCCTATAATCCCATTATGTTTTACCAAATAATAATTAAGCGGCACAGCCAGTGCAAGTAATACCATTCCGCTGATAAATTCAAAGCGCCAAAAAGTAGATGTGCCAATGATCTGCGAGTTTACTCCTGTACCCAAATCAATCACACGCGCCAAACCGAGAAAGAAAAAAATCCACTGTGACTGAAGATACGCCGGCTTCAGTTTGAATGTATGAACGGCATCTACATAATTCAACCATACAAGTAAAAATATACCGAGAGAAGCGATCAAAAGGTTAATGCCTGACCGTTGATAGATAAGGTTGATTTTTTCATAATCCTTGTCTTTCCATGCCTTGGATAAAACAGGGATAGATGCAGCAACAGCGCCTCTTTGAGGAGCTTGAACCAGCCCGGAAACTACAAATCCAAGGGAAAATATTCCTACCGCATTAGTACCCATCAAGGACATAATAATGATCGCATCTATAAAAGCAGCAATCGTGTAAATGGTACTTCCTACATAGATCAGGGAAGCCATGGACACCATTTTTTTATAAAATTTCCTGGTGACACGGCTAATGGTAAAAGTGATATGAAATTCTTTTTTCCAGATAAGGTAAACCAAAAGAGCAAGAGCAACCAGTCCGTAAGAGAACGCATACATTTTTATAAAAGTGTCAAAGCTTTTGATAAAATGGAAGCTTAATAAAAAAATCAGGAAAAGGGTGATAATCCTGAAAAAAAGTTCGCGCAAAAATGTAGTGAAAATAGATTTACGAATGTTCCATGCAAATACCTCTAACATTGAAAACAAGAGTAAAGTAAAACCGAAAGGAAATACCCAGAAGTAATATTTAATAAATTCCGGGGAGTTACCGCCGAACTTTTTCATAACAAAATCTTTGAATACAATTCCGGCAACTATTACACAACAAAATCCGATGAAACTTACCAGGAGTGCCCAGGTCAAAAGATCATTATTCTTTTTAGGAAGATTGTCTTTATAGTAAGGGTAAAATTTATAAACAACGGATACCATCCCGAGATTAGCAAATGCAAACATAACATTTCCAACTGCCATGAAGATATTGGTTAATCCATATTCAGTGGGAGTAAAAACTGAACCTTCCCTCGTAAACAGGTAAGTGCTGATAAATCCAATAAAAAATCCTGAATAAACAAATATTGTAGAGATGATACTTTGCTTTCGTACTTGCGACATTTAGGATCATTTTGCCAGGATTCATCTTTGCAAAAAAGTGCCAAAATAAGAACCAGGATTATTTGTTCGTTTACTGAATAAAATTTTTTTTCGGGAATAAAAAACAGTTATTATAAATTGATCATTCAATTAAAATCCTCTTCCGGAATCAAAATTTTCAAACTCTTTTGCTACAGCGTTCAAAAAAGTAGACCCGTACGCACCATCAATTATCCGGTGATCGTAGCTTAGAGAAAGATACATCATGTGCCGGATGGCGATGCTGTCGCCTTGTTCATTCTCCACCACTACCGGTCTTTTCTTGATCGCTCCCACTGCAAGAATAGCCACCTGAGGCTGGTTGATAATTGGTGTACCCATAATACTGCCAAAAGTACCAACGTTAGTGAGCGTAAATGTTCCATCGGCAGTGTCATCTGGTCTTAATTTGCCATTTCTTGCACCATTCGCAAGTCCATTTACTTTTTTAGTTAACCCTGTTAAATTTAATTGATCTGCATTTTTAATTACCGGAACAATCAGGTTTCCATTAGGCATGGCTGTAGCCATTCCAATATTGATATCCTTCTTTATAATGATCTTATCTCCATCAACGCTGCTATTGATAAGCGGGTACTTCTTGATACATTTAACGATCGCTTCCAGGAACAATGGGGTAAAAGTGATTTTTACGCCTTCTCTTTTCTCAAATTCTTTTTTTATTTTTTCGCGCCACAAAACCATTTTGGTTACATCGCATTCTGTAAAGCTGGTAACATGTGCACTCGTATTTTGACTATCAATCATGTGCTTGGCAATCATACGGCGCATGCGATCCATCTCCATAATTTCCACATTTCCTGAATAAACAGTTGGAGAATAATCCTGTTTCGAAGTAGTGGCTGGTACTTCATGTGCTGGTGTTGATCTTTTCGCTTCGGGAATATTTTCTACAGGAGCATTTTTTCTTTTTTCCAGGTAATCCATTATATCTTTCTTACTCACTCTCCCATCCTGCCCGGTTCCTTTTATCCTTTCCAGTTCATTCATGGAAATACCCTCACTAGAGGCGATGTTTAAAACGAGAGGAGAATAAAACCGGATTGTATTTGAACTACTCTCAGAGGTTTTCTTTTCCGAAGGCTGGTAAGGAACTTCTTCCATTACTTCTGCCTCCTCGTGTTCTGTAAATGAAGGTTGGGCAGTAGGTTCATTCTCTGCCTCGTTATTATTCGTGTTAATCCTGGCTATTACAGACCCAATCGGAACCACATCATTTTCTTTAAAAAGAATTTCCGTGATCGTTCCATCAGCCGTAGAGGGCACTTCACTGTCCACTTTATCAGTTGCAATGTCAAGCACGGTTTCATCAGTTTCCACTTTATCGCCTGGTTTTTTATGCCATTTTAAAATAGTGGCCTCCATGATGCTTTCGCCCAGTTTGGGCATTATTAGATCTACCATGCTCATAAAAAATTTTTAAAATTAACTGATTTAAAAACCGATGCTTCAAAAATAAGCAAATTAGGTAATTAGCTAATCTGCTAATTTGCCAATTGGAATTATTTAGCCAAAATCTTGTGCCCCATTTTGTCTCTTTTTGTTTGGAGGTATTTTGCATTATGCACGTTTGGAATAATTTCAATCGGAACTGTTTCTATGATTTCAAGTCCATACCCCAGCAACCCGGCCCGTTTTTTCGGATTATTGCTGATCAGCCTTAATTTCGAAATATTCAAATGCCGAAGTATCTGTGCACCTACTCCATAATCTCTTTCATCCATAGAAAATCCTAGTTTCAAGTTAGCTTCTACAGTATCCATTCCTTCTTCCTGCAGTTTGTAGGCTTTTAATTTATTCAGAAGTCCAATGCCGCGACCTTCCTGGTTCATATATAATACCAAGCCTTTTCCTTCTGTTTCTATCATTTTCAGCGCATTGTGCAGCTGATCGCCACAGTCGCATCGAAGCGATCCGAGAATATCGCCGGTCATACAACTTGAATGCACCCTAACCAAAACAGGCTCGTCCTTTTGCCAATCTCCTTTTTTAAGTGCCATGTGTACTTCCCCGGTGTTGAGTTGGGTGAAGGCAATCAGTTCAAAATCGCCATACTTTGTTGGCATTTTCACACGGGTCTCTTCCCTGATAAGTGTTTCTTTTTCTAATCTGTAAGCAATAAGGTCTTTTATAGAAATCAGTTTCAGATCAAACTTATCAGCAATTTTGCGTAATTGTGTCAAGCGCGCCATGGTACCGTCTTCATTCATAATTTCCACAAGAACACCCGCCTCTCCATGCCCTGCAAATTTGGCAAGATCAACAGTTGCCTCAGTATGGCCTGTTCTTCTTAAAACACCACCATTTTTGGCACGCAATGGAAATATATGGCCTGGCCTTCCTAAATCTTCAGGCAAAGTAGCTGGGTCAATAATGGCCTGGACGGTTTTTGCACGGTCAGGAGCGGAAATTCCCGTAGTACAACCATGACCAAGGAGGTCCACGCTTACAGTGAATGGAGTGGAATGAAGCGCCGTATTATTATTGACCATAAGATCAAGTTTCAACTCATCACATCTTTTTTCTGAAATCGGCATGCAAATCAAGCCCCGTCCATTCTTACTCATAAAGTTTATTATCTCCGGAGTAACATTTTTAGCAGAAGTAATGAAGTCACCTTCATTTTCACGATCCTCGTCATCTACGACGATCACCAATTTTCCATTTTTTATATCTTCAATGGCATCACTTATTTTATCCAGCATATAATATATTTAAAATGCAAAGATAATTGATTTAAAAATTTTCAATTTTACCCTACGGATGTGATTCAATTTTGAATCATATCTAAATTATCAATCTTTTAATTCCGAAGAATTGATGATCGAATCAATAAAAAGTTTATTTAATCCTGGTGATATCTTATCAAACCTTCCATTGGACTTTTTAAAAACAGGCCGGGTTTTAAACCGTAATTGTGGCAAAGTTCTGTTACCACTTCTTTGAAGCCATAGGCAATTCCACCTGTGAAATGAATTGGTAATTTCTCGCTTTCCGGGTAGCTGATAATGTGCATATAGAAAAAATCATTGATTCCGTCTTCTATTATATTTTCAATCATATAATGGCCACGGTTTTCGGCAAGAAAAAGTGAAAATGAAGCCAGGTAACGGTTTGGCAATGGTTTTTTATAAACAGCTTCAAGGATTTCGGTTGCATTGGTTACAAATTTTGAATCAAATACTGCCCTAAGCTCTTCGTCAAAAATATTGTACAAATAATGCTGTATTACTTTTCTTCCTAAATAAGCGCCGCTCCCTTCATCACCTAAAATAAACCCCAGGCCAGGGCTATTCTTTACAATTCTACTCCCATTATAATAGCAGGAATTGGAACCAGTCCCTAAAATACAGGCAATTCCCTTTTCCTTCCCGCATAATGCTTTCGCGGCACCCGACAGATCATTATCTATGGAAACCAGCGCATTCTCAAATAGCTTGTTAAAAACTTTTTTAAACATCCTTATAT